>CALGNA010000072.1 GCA_937958795.1 uncultured Bdellovibrionales bacterium
TAATTAAGTTACTCTCAAATACTGACTCAGCATTTGTTGAGTTTATTAAACAGACACTTAAAACTTGAATTATTAATAATTTTTTCAAATATTTTCTCATTAAAAACTTTTCCATGTATTAGATATGTTTCATTATAACAAATAAAACCTTGGTTAACATTATTAAGTGAAATAATTATATTACTGTCTAAATACTTTACACAGCAAACATCTAAAGCCTCTAGTTTCTAATAGAAAATTTATCTTTTAATCACAATTATTACTTAAACAAAGATTTCACCTTAGACAGAAAACCTTTTTTAGACTTTAGACTCTTAGGCGTTACAAACTTATCAAAGCGACTGCTAACCTTAACACTATCAGAGCCTGATTTTTTATGTGTTGGTTTTTTAGCATCGTAAGGTTTTTTGTAAGGTGCTTTGGAATAGGGCTTCTTATTATGCGACGTAGACCCTGCTTTAGAATGACTATGATCCGTTGTGCGATCTCCAACAACTCTTGAGCCTTTGCTTGATGTTCTTTTTTCCGAATAGGCAGGTTTGCCATCCTTACTTGAGGATTCTGATCTAGGTCTGTCTGATCTTGGCTTATCTGATCTAGGGTGTTTAGACTTGGATGAGTCATACTTTCTTGGTTTATGATCATTTCTTTTGTTATTATCAAAGTTCTTTTTAGTTGGAGAGTAAGAACTGTAAGGAACTGTAGGTTCAATCAACTCATCATCTTCCAACCAACCCGTTTCTACATCTCGATTTAGATATTCTTTAATTCTATTAAGCGCTGCTAAATCTTTTTCAGATACTAAACTAACGGCAGCCCCACTAGCACCCGCCCTTCCTGTTCTTCCAATACGGTGAACATAACTTTCAGCATCATCTGGAAGCTCATAATTTATAACTAGATCAATCCCTTTTACATCCAAGCCTCTAGCAGCAACATCTGTTGCAACAAGCAAGGTTGCCTCTCCTTCCTGAAAGTCTTTCATCACTTTATTACGATGACTTTGTGATAAAGAGCTTGAGATCCCACGAGTTGGAAAGCCGTGGTTTAATAAAAACTTTTCTAAAGAAGGGATATTTCTCTTAAAATTACTAAAAATAATAGCTTGCTTAGGCTGATGTTTTTTCAAAACTGACAGCAAATACTTTGGCTTTTCAAACTGACCTACATGGAAAAGTTCATCTTTCACGTATTCCGCTGATGCACTGTCTTTATTGATTTCTATCTCAATAGGATCAGATCCAAATTCGTAAGCCACTTCTAAAACTTCAAAGTTAAGTGTCGCACTAAAAACTAAAAACTGACGACGCCTCGGAACTCTTTGAAGCAAAAATTCCATATCTTCTCTAAAGCCCATATCAAACATACGATCGGCTTCATCAAAGATAATACCTTCAACTTGAGTCACATCAACTTTGTCTTGTTTATGCAAATCTATAAATCGACCAGGAGTAGCTACAATAATTGATGGATTTTTTTCAAGAGCCTCAAATTGTTTATCAAAACTGGTTCCACCATAAATGACAGTTGCTTTATGATCTGTGTGAACAAGCAACTTATTGGCTTGCTCATAAACCTGCTCTGCTAACTCACGAGTTGGCACAAGCACTAAGATAAAACTCTTTTCGCTCCAATGCTCAAATGGAATCGTTGGACTTCCTTCAACGACCGCTTCTTTGTTTTTTGTAATAATAAGTCTGTCGATAACAGGCATCAAAAACGCTGCCGTTTTACCAGTACCTGTTTGAGATAAACCTGAAACATCTTTGGCAGCTCTCATTAAGGGCATACACTTTTCTTGTATTTCAGTTGGCTCTTTGTACCCAAGGTCTTCAATTGCTTTAAATAATGGCTCTGATAAATTAAAATCCGTAAAATTCACTATTAACCCCATGCCGCTCATTAATGAAGTACGGCACTGTTTTGTAGGCCCTAAGGCCTCTTTTCTATATTTCTTTTCTATATTAAGAACACTTTTAACTTAACCCAAAAGCTCAAATATTCAACCGGCCAATTGGGATACTATAGGGATTCAAAAAAAGCCTCTAAAGCCTTATTAAATCCATCAAGGTTTTCAAAATGCACCCAGTGTCCAGCATCACTTACTATATATGACTTAACACCCTGTTTTAACTTCATTTTTTCAAGGACTTCTTCAGTTAAATGATCCGAATTTTCTCCTCTAATGATAGCTATTGGGCTCTCTATCAAGTTGTATATTTTCCAAAAATCTTTATTTAAACCAAGCTTTAAATGACTGATAGCGCCCTCATAATCAAAACGCCAAGAATATTGAGTAGGCCTATTTTTATCAGTACTGAACTCTTTTAAATTCATATAAAAAAACGAACCAAGAGGTGAGGTTTCAGAGATTTCTGGGTTCAGTTGTCTAAAATCGTTTTTAAAAAAACTCTTAGCTTCAGATCTGGACATAAACGGCACCGGCACTGACTCGAGCCACTTTATGGTTCTACTGGTTACAGCAACAACTGGCTCTGGGCCTAGATCTTCTAGCACAATGGATTCAAAAAAACTTGGTCGTAATGCCCCTGCTACCATGGCTATTCTGGCACCAAGTGAGTGACCTACTAAATGAACCTTACTGCCTGTTTCAAAATTCAGGCTTTTAATAAGGTCAAAAATATCTAAAGCCATGGATTCTAGGGTGTAATCTCCCTCTTTAGAATGAAAAGACTTACCATGACCCCTTAAATCCATACTCAAACAGGTCCACCGCTGTCTTGAAAAGTGAGAAATAACCTGCGTCCAGTTTTGTCCAGCTCCGAGAAGCCCATGCACAAAAACCAAAATACCCTTTTCATTGTCAACCTGGGTTAGTTTATAATTTAAAAGATCACTCATAGACATCTCCCTTTTTATTGATTTAGTTTATAGCTATGTCAGAAACAGGACAAAAGCCAAATCTATCGCCTAAATGGATCGAATCCAATGCCTATGGCATCGTTAAGGCTTTGCAAAAAAACAACCACACAGCCTACTTAGTAGGTGGCTGTATCCGAGATCTTTTAGTAGGAATTGAACCTAAAGATTTTGATATTGTCACATCAGCTACTCCTAAAGAAATCAGAAAAGTCATTCGCCAAGCCTATATTATTGGCCGTAGATTTAAACTGGTTTTAGTTAGAAGAGGTAGAGACCAATACGAAGTTTCAACATTTCGTCGCGCTCCAACAGAAGCAGAAATCAAAGAAGATCCAGATCCTTATAATCTTTTTGGCTCACCAAAAGCTGATGTTAAGCGAAGAGACTTTACGGTGAATGCTCTTTTCTATGACCCAGTTAAAAGAAAAATCATAGACTACTGCGGCGGCATGAAGGATATGGATTCTAAAATCATCCGCATGATTGGCGATCCTATTGAGCGCTTTGAAGAAGACCCCATTCGTATATTTAGATGCATTCGTTTAGCTCATAAAATTGATTTCTTTATGGAAGACAGTATAAAGGCAGCCATTAAACCAAGTCTTGAATTCCTTGCAGAAACACCTCTGCCGAGAAGAAGAGAAGAGTTTTTAAAAATCATTCGGCTCAAAGAATCTTCTAGAGCCTGGGTAGAATTCTACGAAAGAGACATCCTTCAATACACAACTCCTGAATTGCATAAGCTTTTAAGCAAAACACTAGACCTTAAAGTCTTTAGCCATCACCTTCATCATATTTTCTCTTTTAATCAGATTCACACAGAACTCTTATCTCCTTCTGAGCTTTACATAAACTTCATGTATGCACTTGGAAAATCCCAGTGCCAAGGTAACACCTCCCCGGAAGCCTTATCTGAATGGATCAAACTAGACCCTATCCAAGATATTATGAAGAATGAACTAGGCCTTTTTAATGCTGAAATAGCATCCGTAATGAGCGCTTTTGAACTCATGATCCCTTTGGCTGATTTTGAACTTTTCAGTCAAAAAGGCGAACGACGCAGGGCTGGACTTTTAAACCAAGACCAGTTTTCATCAGCTTTTGAATTATCCATGAGAGATTTCATTTATTCGAGCCAAGACGTCTTAAATTGGCACAAGGCTACGGCTCGAGATTGACCCTTGCCGAAGAGACATATAGATCTGAAGAGAGAGTTTGGAGGTAGACATGTCAATTGGACCGATGCAAATAGCTATTATTTTACTGATCGCATTGATTGTATTTGGACCCAAGAGGCTTCCACAACTAGGAAAGTCTATGGGCGAGGCTATTCGAGGCTTTAAAAAAGGCTTAGATACAGATATCGATGATGAACCTAAAAAGAAGATCTCTGACGAAAAAAATGATGCTTAATGCGCCTAAGCGTACTAAGCACTACAAATGTTAAATAAATTTACTGCCCAAGTTGAAGATGTGAGCTTTAAAGGCTTAGCTGTAGTTAAAAGACCTAGTGATCAAAAAACTTTTTTTTGCACCGGAGCTTGGCTCGATGAAGAAGCTGAATTTGAAATCACTTCTGAGAAAAAGAACTATGGCTTTGCAAAAGCTACGAGTATTATTACAAAATCTCCCTTTAGACTAGAGGATCCCGCTTGCAAATTATCTGGCATTGAAAGCACAGATTGCTCAGGTTGTCCTTGGAGCTTTATTGACTACGACCAACAGCTTACTGTGAAAGAGAGAATCTTAAAATCTCAACTTTCACGATCAAAGATCAAAGACCTTGTTACGGACACAAATTTTAAAAGTATTATAAGATCTGAAAAAAACTGGGCCTATCGCAACAGAGCTGAACTGAAATCAGATGGAAAAAAAGTTGGATATATTTCAAGTGTAAGTAAAAAACTTGTTCCCATTACAAGCTGCCCTGTTTTAACTGAAGATCTTCAAACAAAACTAAAAAATATTACAAAAGATCTTCCTAATAAAACTTGGGAAAAACAAAGTACAAAAAGCACCTCAAACTACACTCACCTTTTTATAAACGAACATTTTGATAGACCCGTAGTCAATACAAGAACTTCTTTTGAACAAGGCAACTCAGGCCAAAATCAAGAACTTAAATCTTGGCTAACAAAGCAAATCAAAGAAATAGACGACACGGACCTATCTACACTTGAGCTGTTTTGTGGTTCCGGTAACCTAACTACCGAAATATTAAAAACTCAGATTTCAGATTTAACAGCTATTGATTGTGACAAAAAAGGCTTGAAGCGCCTTAAAAACAAACACGCAGACGAAAAACTACACACAGACGTCATAGATCTTTTCAAACCTGAGGATTCTTTTTTTAAAAACAGAACAGAAGAGCTTTTAATTTTAGACCCACCCAGAGATGGCTTTTCTCATCTTGGTAAATTAGCATCTAACATGGGATCTTTAAGCGATATTATTTACATCTCTTGTAATCCTATTTCATTTATTAAAGATTTAGAAAGTCTTCGTAGTGAAAAGACTTTTACCATTGAAACCATTCAAGCACTTGATATGTTCCCACAGACTCCGCATGTTGAGGTTTTGTGTCATATTAAAGTTTTATAAGGCTAAAACTCTTATTTTCTCTTTGTATATATTTTTAATTTATTTTAATATAAATATTACGCTAGACTCTTATATATGATTATACTCATAGTTTTAAGTATCTAATTTTACTATAAAAACTCTGACCTAAAAAATATCAATTATTCTCATATTATTTAGACAAGTTCCCTGAATGTAAACTTTTAAGAAAAGGTTTACCCCAATTAAGTCGAAATATCCTCTTTGTTTTCATATAAAGAAAGCAAGCAAAGTATTGCTTGTTCTAAGGAGAAATTAAAATATCTCCTCTAAACCTTAGGAAGAGGTTTTATGAATACAACGTCACAAGCTTAAATGGATTTTTCTTGGACAAATATAAATTGTTTTGGAATGGATTGTATCGCTAAAGCTACAGTTGATCACCGGACCAAATCAAGAAAACGGGGACCAGGTCACAAAGACACAAATTGAGGGGGCGAGAGCAGCAATTTGTAATTAAAATTTTGAAGACCTAAAAGTTTTTACTAAAAGGCCAGATCGATTTTGATCTGGCCTTTTTTAGTTTTAAATTTTTCTAAATATACTTACAAATTAAGATCATACCTTCTATAAAGCTCGTTTGCTGTATAGGCACTTCTACCAAAATCACCTTTTACAGCTTTAATTTCGTAAGTCTTAACGAGATCAGAATTGTTCTCCATTAATTGTGCAACTAATGTTTCACCAAAACCACCTCTCAGTTGATGATCTTCCATAACAACAAGTTTACCTTCTGATTGCTTTAGTGAATCTTCTAAAATACCTAACTTAGAAAAATAGGGCGTAGGAGCTACAACTAAATCATAATTGAGTTCTTGTTCCATAATTTGATCATAAGCTCTTTTAACTAAGGAACCATTAGTCACAACTGTTTTTATTGGCTTCTCTTGTTTAATTAAGCAGTAGTTTTCACCTAACTTATAATCCTGTCCATTTTTAAAGTAGCTTGGAAAATTTTCTCTACCTAAAAAGAAAACATGGGACTTTAAATCTTTACCTGATTTAAAATTTTCTTCGATATCTTTTATAGCCTGACCAACAAGAGCTTCCGCTTCACTTGAGCAACTTAAAAAATGACACTCTAGGTTTGGAATCGCTTTTAACATCGAAAAGTAAGTTAAACTCTGATGAGAAGCTCCATCGGCAGCATCCTGAAAACCAGTATGAGAAAATATTCCAATCATTGGACACTGAGAAAGACTACTCATAACTAAAGGCAAAGCTCCCTTGGTTACTCCAAAAGCTGCAAAGGTATCAACAACAGGAATATATCCATTTTTAGAAAATCCTGTTGCAACACTTATCATATTTGATTCAGCTACACCGACATCAAAAGACTCTTTTGGGTACTTTGCTCTAAATTCTGCAACTCCTGTAGATCCAGGAAGGTCTGAAGTTATAGACACTAAAGGCAAACCGTCTTCCTTTGCTCCAATTAAAGCTCTTGCTACGCCTTTTTGAATTTTTTCATGATTTTTTGAATACTTATATTCAGGCTTCTTCTTTTTACTATCTGGCTCACGACTTAAAAGATCCATCAGCCAAAACTGGATTTCTGGGGGAAGATCTCTGTCTTCATGTAACTCTTTAACAAAAGCCTCTAAACCAACAGTGGACTTAAACGGAAAGCCATGAGCTCCAGATGCAGACTTCATAGTTTTTTTCGTCCCATATCCTTTTATGGTTTTAAACCATAAAGCGACTGGCTTCTCAGGGTTTGCTTTTGCTGCTGCAAAACCCTCTTCAACAGCAGTTGTGCAGGCCTGAATGTCATGACCGTCTTCTATCTTAATTAGGTTCCAACCCATCTCTTCTAAAGAACTAAAAGTAGGAGTCATATCATAACAATCTTCGTCGATTCGACCCGAAAGTTTTGTATTGTTATCACTAATTAAAAGCACAAATGGGTTCAATTTAGATTTAGCGGCCAAACCTGGAATACTAGCTAAAGACTCCCTGGCTTCGCCTTCCATGCAGGCTCCATCAGAAATACTTACACATGTGAGTCTTTTGTTGCCTGTTAGCTTGTCTGCCATTGCTAAACCTTGAGCTTGAGACAAAGTAGACCCTAGAGGACCGTTAGAAAGTAAAACACCCTCTGGAAAAAGATGGCTTTCGCCATGTCCAGTCAAAGGGCTCTCCATTGATCTAAAATTTCTTAAGCCCTCAATATCTAAACCGGCCATCCCATAGTTTGCCTTAAGAGCATAGAGACCGTTCTCACAATGACCTGCATCATTCACAACATTATAAGAATCAAACCACTTTTTTCCGGCCAACTTAAAAACAACTCCGTGCAAGGCTGACATCATCTCTGCAAAAGCTGCCGGACCTCCAAAGTGACTAGCTGCACCACCTAAAACAGCCTCCATATCCATAAGAGCAACCAAGACCCTGGTAATATCCGGGTCAGCAAGCTTAATTTTTCCAGTCGAAAAACTAACTTCAACCGAAAACTGTGGTTGTCTCGTTGGAGCTAAAGCCAACTTCTGTTGTCTTGGGATGGGGCGAGTCATAAGGACTTCCTTTTTTTTAATGATTTCACTTTAGATATGAACTACTGTTTTGATCTGCTTAAATCAACTCAAGGCTTAGAATAGCTTAAAGGAATAAAGTTCATGACTCTTTCAGAAATCCAAAATACTCCAAAAGTAGAACTTCATAGGCACCTTGAGCTCTCTTGGCGTCCTGAAACCATCAAAGAGATCGCTCCTAAGCTTGGGTTTGACCTAGAAGAGCCTGGAGCTTTTGAACATCATTTTCTTCTCACAAAGCCAATGGAAGACCTAGCATCTGCTTTACATAAGTTTCTAGACACCCAAAAACTCTATGCTTACCCAGAAATTGTTGAAAGGATGGCTTTTGAAGCCTGCGAAGATGCTTTTAAAAAAGAAAACATCCGTGTCTTAGAGCTTAGATATGCTCCAACTTTTTTAACAGATGGCCACGACCACCTTAGTTATGAAATTGCTCACGAGGCCATTGTTAAGGGTATTAAAAAAGCCGAAGAGACTTACCCAATGGCTGTTGGCCTTACAGGTACTTTTCAACGTATTCTTGGCCCAGAGGGAGCTAAAAACATACTTCCTTTCTTCCTTAATAATAAAGACACTTTTGACGCAATTGACCTGGCTGATAGCGAGATTGGCTTTGAACCAGCTCCTTTTGCTCCTTATTTTCAAGAAGCCAAAAAAGCGGGCCTTCATGTGACGGTCCACGCAGGTGAAGCTGCTGATCCTGGAACAGAGCTCAACATCCTTAGCTCTGTAAATGACCTAGGTGCAACAAGAATTGGCCATGGCCTTCAGGCTTATCGATCTGAAGAGGTTTTAAATTTTTTATCTGACAAAAAAATTCCCCTCGAGATCAGTGTAACCTCTAATCTTTTAACTGGTTCTGTAAAAGACATTAAAGATCATCCTATTCAAAAGTTATTAAGTGCAGGTGTCCAAGTAGCTCTTTGTACTGACGACCCTGGTATATTTGATACGGATATGAACAAGGAATATCAACTCTTAGTTGAGCATTTTGACTTTACTAAGCAAGACTTTATAAGTGCTAATCAAATAGCTTTTGATGCATCTTTTATTAAAGAAGATAAAAAAAACGCTGTTTGGAATAAGGAATTATGGAACACGACTTCATAGATTTTGAAAGAGTAAAAAAATGGGACTACCTACGTAAGATCCTACACTTTGTTGGATGCCTTTTTCTCATTTGGCTTTATAAACAATTTCAGCTTCACTCTTTTTTAAGTCTTATCGCAACTTTTTTCTTTTTAGTATTAAGCTTTGAAGTCCTCAGGTCCATGAACCCTAAACTTAATCAATGGGTTACAGTTCGATTTAAATCCATTGTAAAAAAAGACGAAAAAAAGAAATGGTTAGGACTAACCTTCTTACTTCAGGGCACATTCATTACGGCCTTACTTTTCCCCTCAGACATTTTTTATATCAGCTTTTTATCCCTAGCTTTTGCTGATCCCATTGCCTCCTTTTTTGGAGTTATCTGGCGACCTAAAATTAAAGTTTTTACAAATAAAAGCTTTGCAGGGTTTTTAGCCTGTGCTTTTGCATGTGGTCTTATATTTTGGGTTTATCTTTATTATCAAAAATCAGACGTTCCCAGACCTCTCATTATTTCGTCTCTTGTTGGCATCTGTGGTGGATTATCTGAAGCACTTGCACCCAAGTTCTTAGACGATAACTTAGTCTTCCCTGTACTACATGCCATCTTTTTATACGGGGTTTTTTGGTTCTTTAGCCTTTAAAACTGTTGACTAATTTTTCCCTCACTGTAAGTTCTCGCCTTAAGCTTTGTAATCACTATTTATTTAGATTTTATAAACGCTATCAGTAAAACAGGGAGCAAAAATCATGAGCCAAAATCAAGTCCGTATCGGTGTTGTTGGAGCCACAGGAGCTGTTGGGCAAAGTTTTTTAAAACTACTAGAAGAGCGTCAGTTCCCAGCTTCTGAGGTTCGTCTTTTTGCAAGTAAAGCCTCAATTGGAAAAACCTACTCTGTCCTGGGTCAAACCCGCACTGTTCGATCTCTTGAAAATGAAACTGATTTTTCAGGTTTAGATTTAGTTTTTTTTAGTAGCGGAGATGAAATTAGTAAAGAATGGGCCCCCCTTGCTGCCAAACAAGGCGCTTTTGCTATTGATAATTCTGCAGCATTTCGTATGAGTCCTGACCACTTACTCTGTGTCCCAGAGGTTAACGGAAACAAACTACAAGAACTCAGCTCTCCTCAAGTTATTGCAAACCCAAACTGCTCTACGATTCAAATGGTGGTTCTCTTAAACGAGCTTCAACAAGTTGAAAACTTAGCCAAGGTTACAGTTTCGACCTATCAGTCCGTCAGTGGAGCTGGGCAACAAGGCTTTGACCAATTAGACCAAGAAACTAAAAAAGAGACTGTCTCTCATCCAGTTTTCTCAAGGCCTATATTTGAAAACTCCATCCCTCAAATTGGGTCCATTGGAGCAAATGGATTTACATCGGAAGAGATGAAAATGATCCTTGAAACAAAAAAAATCATGAGCCAGCCAAATCTTAAAGTCAGTGCATTTGCAGTTCGTGTTCCGACTCGCATTGGTCATGCTGAGTCTGTTTGGGTCGAATTCGACAAATCAGTGACTCAAGATCAAGTTTATTCCCAATTAAGCCAATCTGATGATATTATATTTGAAGCGGACCCTACCCAATTCCATACAGTTCAAGATGCAGCTGATAAAAATCCAGTCTATGTTAGCAGAGCCCATCAAGACCTTGATTCACCAAATACCTGGATATTTTGGTGTGTGGCTGATAATATTAGGAAGGGTGCTGCTCTAAATGGAATTCAAATTGCAGAAAAGCTCTTGCCTCGTTTCTAAAGAATGGCACCCTCATAAGTACTAACCTGTGAGGGGCCCTTCATGCTCTATCCAAAATTTTCTAAGTTTTTATTTATTTTTATAATAAGTCTTATTTACGTAAGCCCTTCTCAAGCAGTACTTTCTGTTCAATCAGCCAAAGGTATTTCTAATTTTATTATGACAACTACTGGTGTCGAAATTTATGCTAGCTTTACAGACTCAGCATCAGCAACAACGGATACGACAAATACGTGCGAAGGCGAAGAAATAACTTCAAACAATACCAGCTTTAGATATTGCAACAAAACAGCTGTTTCTCCTTCGGGGAAAATAGAAATTTTCATAGTAGACAGCGACCGCTCAGACCACTCTGATGTGAAACTTGAACTCTATTATACGGAAGGCGAAGCTGAAGATGAACTAACAACTACTCAGATATCAACAGTTGGTGGCATTACACTTTACTTTGATTGGCCCGAAGTTTGCGATGCTCTTGAAGAAGACTGCAGTAATACT
>CALGNA010000073.1 GCA_937958795.1 uncultured Bdellovibrionales bacterium
ATTAAGCCTGAATTTATTGAGCGCTACAAAGGTGAAGAGTTTAAGATTGAAGGGAACACCAGTGACGAGGGTCTTAAGATCTTAAGAGAAAATGGTGTAAACCCTATTTATAAAAATCGTGGCAATGAAATGTTCTTAGCCGTTTTAATTAACTGGCTTCCATTTTTACTTATCTTTGGTTTGTTTTTCTTTTTCATGAAGCAGTTACAAGCAGGCGGTGGTAAAGCTCTGAGTTTTGGTAAGAGTAAGGCTAAATTATTAAACGAAAATAAAAAGAAAGTAACCTTTAAAGATGTTGCTGGTGTCGAAGAGGCAAAAGATGACCTAGAAGAGATTGTAGATTTTTTAAAATCACCGGATAAGTATACAAAACTTGGTGGGCGTATCCCTAAGGGTGTTTTATTAATTGGACCTCCGGGGACAGGTAAAACTCTATTAGCAAGAGCTGTTGCTGGTGAAGCCGGTGTTCCCTTCTTTTCAATTTCGGGTTCAGATTTTGTTGAAATGTTTGTTGGTGTAGGTGCTTCAAGAGTAAGGGACATGTTTGAGCAAGGTCGCAAAAACGCTCCTTGTATTATATTTATTGATGAGATTGATGCTGTAGGAAGACATCGTGGCTCTGGAATGGGTGGTGGTCATGATGAGCGTGAACAAACTTTAAATCAGTTACTTGTTGAGATGGATGGATTTGAAAGCCAAGAAGGGATTATTTTAATTGCAGCGACAAATAGAGCAGATGTTCTTGATCCTGCATTGTTAAGACCTGGACGTTTTGATCGTCGTATTATGGTTGGTAAGCCTGACGTAAAAGGTCGTGAAGCCATCTTAAAAGTTCATACTAAAAATTCGCCTTTATCTGAAGAAGTAGATTTGTCTATTATAGCAAGAGGGACTCCTGGATTTTCTGGTGCAGATTTGGAAAACCTTATAAATGAAAGTGCATTAGTTGCTGCCAGAAATAATAAAACTTTTATCGATAGAGATGATTTAGAGTTTGCTCGCGATAAGGTCTTAATGGGTGCGGAAAGAAAGTCCATGGTCATGAATGAGCAAGATCGTAAAATTACGGCTTATCATGAAGCCGGCCATACGCTGGTAGGTATGAAGCTTAAAGGAATGGACCCTATTCACAAGGTGACTATCATACCTCGGGGTATGGCGTTGGGAGTAACTCAAACATTACCATTAGATGATACTTTAAATTATACAAAAAACCAGGCAACCAACATGATAGCATTTATGTTTGGTGGTCGTGCTGCAGAGGAAATTATATTTGAAGATTACACAACAGGAGCTGGGAACGATATTGAACGAGCTACAGAGCTAGCAAGACGTATGGTTTGCGAGTGGGGAATGAGTGAAAAGTTGGGGCCGTTATCTTTTGATAAAGGCTCAAGCTCTCCAGTGTTTGTTGGAATGCAGTCCGGTCAGAACAACAGAGATTATTCAGATGCTAAGGCCCAAGAAATTGATGCAGAAATCACAAGGCTTATTAAGTGGGGTCATCAAGAGGCTATTAAGATTTTAAAAGAAAACTCTGATGCTTTAGAAGCCATAACACAAGGACTTTTAAGATTTGAAACTATTGATGGGGTCGAAGTTCAGAAGTTAATTGATGGGGTCAGCTTAGATGACATTCAAAGCTTTAGAGATGAAAGAGATCAAACTTTAGAAAAAGAAACTCAAAAAAAGAAAGAAGAGATAAGGCTAAAAGAAAAGCTAGCTAAAGAGGCTGCAGAAAAAGCAGCAGCTGAGAGTAAGGAAGGGAATAAGGATGGTAGTGGTGTTGGTTCTGGAGTTTCGCCAGTTTCTAATATGAGTCGATCAAAAAAGGATTAGTTTATTTTTCATGGATGAAATTGTACATTTTTTTTCCACCCTTTTGGGTAACCTAAGACTAAGAGATCTTTTTGATCTCTTTTTGTTATGGGTTTTAATCTATAGAGTCTTTAGGTTGATGGAGAGATCGGGTGCTACACAAATCATCTCTGGGATGTCTATTTTAGCCTTAGGGTTTTTCTTAGCTATACAGTTTGAATTGATAGCCTTTCACTGGGTCATGGAGAGCTTTTTTAGTAACCTCTTTTTGATACTTGTGGTTTTATTTCAACATGAGATAAAGCGAATGCTTGTTCAAATAGGTACCTTGCCCTTTTTTGGTAAGGTCAGTTCTGCTGAAGAAGCTCATTTAGTTGATGAGTTAAGTAAGGCTTTAAGTCTAATGTCTAAGAAAAAATGGGGTGCTCTCATTGTTCTTGAGAGAGAAATGAACTTAGATCTTATCATAAATTATGGTTCTCGCATTGATAGTTACTTAAGCTCAGATTTACTTCTTTCTATTTTCCAGCCCAACAGTCCTATACATGATGGAGCTGTTACTATTAGGGAACAGAGAATGGACACCGTTGGTAGTTTTTTACCTTTAAGTCAGAATCCAGCATTAGACAGAAATTTGGGTACACGTCATAGAGCTGCTATTGGTTTAACTGAGCAGTCAGATGCTGTTGTCTTATTGGTAAGCGAAGAGAACGGAGCCATAAGTTTCGTCAGATCTGGGCAGTTAAAGCTCGTAGATAAAGGTCTTAGGAATTTAAATGCTGAGCTTATTGATTTTCTTTCATCAGAGAGTCCTTTTGAGAAAGCAGTATCAGAGTCTATTGCAATGTCTAAAGGGAAGCTTCCTCCGGTTAAAATGCAAAGTAAACTGAGTTCTAAATCACCAATAGCAAAGCCGGCCATAAAAAATACAGCTGTAAAAAG
>CALGNA010000074.1 GCA_937958795.1 uncultured Bdellovibrionales bacterium
CTAAACGGGTATATGATCTTGTAGAGCTTTACTTAGAAAATTTTCCCGATGCAACACGCTCTACGTTCCCGGGAGAATTTAAGAGTCATTTGATTCGTTTAGAAGATAAGATCCTGTTTTATACAACAGATCGTTCTGAAGGAATTAGTTGTAATAGTCTACCTGTTGAAAATCCAGAGGTTTATAACATCTTTGGAGAAGACTATGCTTATCAAGAGTTTAGGTGTTCTGTGGCTTCATTTACACCGAGTTTAGATATCAGAAATGAAATGACTTATATTAGAAAAATTGGGAATGTTGTAACAAATTTTTTTAACCCATCTGAGCACATACTTGATAGGCACAGAATCTCAATTAAACTAGAAGGTTATTTAGATATTAGATATCAATCCCATTTTGATGAAGGTATTAATATAAAACGTCCTCCTCTTTTGAGTTTTGATGTCACTCCAAGTTGTATTGCTGAGGATATAGCAAAAGAATCTATAAAGAATGGTTTAGATGAGTTTATAAAGTTTGCTAATGGTGACATTCAAGAGCCCGCGAGTCGGGTTTATGTGTATGAGTCTTACTTTAGTGATTTTGATTTTTATATAGAAAAATATAAGCAGTAAAGCATAATCAGGAAAATAATTAAACTTATTTATTTAAATGGAATCAAAGTTAAGCTTAGCTTTCATAGGGGGGAAGAGATGTTTTTAAGACTTCTGTATTTTATATTTTTTGTTACTGGTTTTAATGTTCATGCTCAAAATAATAGATCTCAAGAGTATTTGCCTAAAGAGTATAATGCCATTACAAGTTTTAGTTTTGTTCAATTTGCAAAAAAAGAGTTTCTTTCTGAAAAGGGTAGAGAGAGTGCCGGCTCTATGGGGCAAAAATTTGTTGGAAAGTACTCTCGAGAAAAATTTAACGATGAGGGAACAAAAGAGCTCACAAGTTTTTTGAATGAGATAAAGGGCACGGCCATTGCACCTGATCCCAATGGATCTTGTATAGATATGGTTTTAGGTTGGTTAGGTGAGGTCTTTGAAGAGTCATATCACGCTAAGTTACAGGAAAAAGTTACTCCAACCTACAAAATCATTGTTGATCCAAAGGTGCTTTATGATGAGGTGCAGTCATTTTTAAATGAGTTTCCTAACGCCACACGATCTGATCTGCCTAAACAGCTTAAGGAAGTTTTTTTTAGATTAGAGGACTTGGCTTTATTCTATGCTACGGGACGGTCTGAACATATTAGTTGTAATGAGCTTTTTGTAGAAGAAGCTCATGTTTATACAATATTTGAGAAAGAGTATTCATATCGGGAGTTTAGGTGTTCTGTTAGAAACTTTAAGTCACATTTGAGTGTTAGAAATGAAAGTACCTATGTTAAATCTGCCAGTGGGTTTTTTGGTGGTTTATTTAACCAACAAAACGAGTTTAAGTTATCTTTACAAAGAATTAAAATTGAGTTTGATGCTGAATATGGGGTTGAATACTTTACTCATACTTCAAAGTTAAACCCAATTAGGGTTGATCCACCATTAAGTTTTAATGTCACTTCATCATGTATTTCTGAAGAAAAAGCGAAGGATTCTATGAGGCAAGGTTTTGATGATTACTTAGATTTTGTGAATGGAGACATTCAGGAGCCCGTAAGTAGGTTGTATTTGGGTTATTAATCTTTTTAACTATTAAGCCCTTCTACTTAAGAGAACCGAGTTTTTTGAAGGGTAATTATAGAAGCAAAACTTGGAAGTTACCTTTTAGAGACTGCGCCTTGGAGGACTCACCTAAACTTGCTAAGACCTCTTTAGGGAGGACTTAGTCATATGGGTCAGATCGTAGCGGGGGTATTAGCACCTCATCCACCTCATTTGGTTTATGCAGAAAATCCACCTCAAAATGAGCCTCGCTCAGAGTGTGGTTGGGAGGTATTGCGTTGGGGGTATGAGTCCCTAAGAGAAAGCCTCAGTCAGATTGATTATGACGTCCTTGTTGTCCAGTCTCCCCATTGGAGAACATACGTAGGAACTCATTTTTTAGGAGTTCCGGAGCTTAAATCAAAATCAGTGGATCCTATTTTTCCAAACTTATTTAGATACAACTATGACTTAAAAGTTGAGGTTCCTTTAGCTGAGCAAATTTGCAGTCGAGCTGCAGAGTTAGGTCTTGTGACGAAGATGATGAGGAATCCAGATTTTAGAGTCGATTACGGGACTATTGTATCGACTCATATGCTTCAACCAGGTTGGGAAAAGCCCATTGTTGGGATTTCATCTATTGGAGCAGCTTCATATTACGGTATGGATGTTATGCAGGAGCTGATGCAAAAGCTTGGACAGGCTACAAAAGAAGTTATAGAGGCTTCTGATTTAAAAGTTGTTCTTGTTGCAAGTCACTCCTTATCACACAGACACTTTGTAAAAGAAGCAGAGGTCCCAGAGGATATGTCTCGAGAGCATATCGAGCATCATGGTCAATACTTATGGGACATGAAGATGATTGAGCTCATGAAGGCTGGGGACTCTAAAGCCTTGTTTGATATTATTCCAGATTTTACAGAGCAAACAGTTGGTGAAACTGAGTCTGGTGGTTTGAGTTGGATGTTGTCGGCGATGGATTTTCCAACAGTACCGGCTAAGGTTCATGCTTATGGTACTGTGATTGGAACAGGGAATGCCATTGTTGAATGGAGACCTAAGGAGTGGCGACCATCGAAGTTAAGGCCGCAAACAAGTGTCCCATCAAAGCATGAGGATGTAAGCGGGAGTAAAGCTTAATGGAAAAAACACGTGTTGTAGAAAAGACAAAACAAGCTGCTCCTAAAAATTTAGATCCAAACAAACAGGTTTTTCCTGAAGGTCAGCCTCAAATTTTAAAATCATATTTTGTACCAGGTTTGCCGCATATATTACTGTGCCCAGAAAAAAAACCAGAATGGACTAAAGTAAACCAAGCTTTTGGTAAGATCAGAGAAGAGCTAAAAGAGTTAAAGCCAGATATTTTATTAATCTATAGTACCTATTGGCCAAGTGTTGTGAGTCATCAGATCCAAGCAAGACCACTTATAAAATGGACTCTGGTTGATGAAGAGTGGCATGACCTTGGGTCGGTGCCGTATGAAATTAAAATAGATTCGGATTTTAGTCATGCATACAAAGACTCTGCAGAGAAAAGAGGCCTTGAAGTTAGGACAGTCGATTATGATGGTTTTCCTGTAGATACGGGAAGCGTGGTTTTACAAAAACTTGTAAACCCCGATAATCAATTTTTATCGAGTATTGTTTCAAGTCATGTTTATGCAGACAGAGCAGAGACAGTTGTTTTGGGTAAAGCAGCAAGGGATGCGCTTGTTCAAACTCAAAAAACAGCAGCTGTCTTTGTTGTTTCATCATTTTCTAACAGGTATTTACCTAACTGGCCTGAAGAGTATAAAGAAGAAAAATTTAGCTCATTAAAAGATGAAGAGTGGAATCAAAAATTCATAGAACTTTTGTCAGAGGGGCGTCTTGAGGATGTATCTCAGCTTTCACGCTCTTTTCATTCTCAAGCTCGTGTAAGTAAAAAGGTCGTAAACTTTAAACCTTTTTGGTGGCTGTCTTCAGTTATGGGGAGCACAAATCAATTTAAGGGTGAAATCTTAGAGTACCAACCAGTGCACGGGACTGGAGCTGCAGTCATAGGTTTGACTCCTTCGGCACAAACTCAAGGTGACTTGGAGTTTGATGAAGAAGATATCGAAGTCTATCAAGGCAATCGAAATATATTAGCTGAGGATCCATCTTAGGTGTTAACAATGAGGATTCTTTAAAGAGATAAACTGCAAAGACAAAATAAAAAGTTCAAACCATAAAAACCAGAGATGTATTATGAGTAAAATAAAACCATCAAGACAAACCATTTCGGAAAATCCACATGTTAAAGATTCAAAGCATTATCCACAAAGTGGTTTTGGAGAGGATGTCGGCGTTCCGTCAGGAAGAGATGTTGAGTGGGAGCCCTTGGTGGATTACCGTCGCCACGGAGTCAGTGAGAACACCATTCATGGTGCCGTTTCATGGTGTCACGGAGATGATATCTTTCATTCTTTTGGAGGAAATGTTTGGTGCTACGGTCGTAGCATGATGAAGCCCTTTTATGTAAAACCCTTTGTTGAAAAACTTGCGGGTTTATCGATAGAAGAAAAAGCTATAAGTGTAGCAAGTCATAATGGAGCTGCAGAGCATGTGCGTGCAGCACAATCTATTTTGTCAGAAGGTGAGTGGGGTTTGATGCAAACACCACTTGATTTGCCTCTTGTGCAATTTGGAAGACAGGTCAGGCGACCAAGGCGTTGGTACAACAACTCATCTGGTCACCATGCAGCTATTTTACGTGGTTGTCGTGAGATGGGTTGGAACAGAGCAGGTTATACGCTTCCAAGTCATCCTGTCTTTGTAGCTTTTAAAAAAGAAGTTCAAAAAGCCTTAGGACCTGACTGGAAACCAAAGCATATTGCTAGAGACGGTGATGGTCTTCCAACGGTTGCGCTCACTGTTAGCGATTTAGCGAAGTGCTATGCACGACTCGCGATTGAAAGAAAACAAGATTGGATTTGGGATGCGATGACAAGTGAGCCAGATTTAGTTGGAGGTTTTAATCGTTTAGACACTACGATATTAAAGTCTTGTGAAGGAAGGGTTATTGCTAAAGAAGGCGCTGATGGCTTACTTGGGCTTGCAATAGAGCACAAAGATTTTCCAAAGGGCTTAGGGGTTGTCATAAAGATTGCTCATGGTTGGAACCCGCAAGCAACTTGGTATGTGGCTAGGTCTATACTAGGTGTTTTAGGTTTTGATTTAAGAAACCCATACCCACTTAACCGTCAAAAAGCCTTTATAGTCGAGGGCTCTATTCCCGAAGCCTATAGAGCAAAAATGAAAAAAGAAGCAACCTGGGATGAGTGGGATGCCAATAGAGACAGGTGGCACTTTGATCCTGAAGAACATGAACAAAAATTTGGAGGAGAATTCGCATGGACACAACTGAAGTCTTTATAAGTGATACCGCGCCAGAAGCTGTAGGACCTTACCCGCATGCTAGAAAAATTGGTTCTTGGGTTTATTTATCTGGGGTTGGTCCTAGAAAAAAGGGTACCAAAAAAATCCCTGGAGTCACTTTTGATGAAGACGGGTCAGTTAAAAATTATTGCGTAGAAACTCAAACCAAAAGTGTGATTGAAAATATTGAGACCATTTTAAAAGGCATGGATTTAGACTTAACTCATTTAGTTGATGTTCAGTGTTATTTAACAAATATGAAAGATGACTTTAAAACTTTTAATCGTGTTTATGGTGAGAGTTTTAATGCTAAAACAGGTCCTACGCGCACAACAATTGAAGTGGGTTCATTGCCAACACCTATAGCGGTTGAGATTAAGGCTGTTGCTTACATCAAGTAGTTACTGCAGGTGCAAGCTCACTTTAATTTAAGAGAGCTTAGAATTAATTGTTTAAGTTTAAGGCTAATCAGCTACTTTAGAATAGCATCTCCGATTAGGTTTTTTAATAATTGTGTTTTTTCTGGATCAATGGCTTTGCCTGCAAGGTTATGAGATTTAAACTCAGGTTCGGAAATATACTGCTTATTATTACTAGGTATAAGATCAAACGCCTTTTTTGCTTTTTTTAAATCAATAACATCATCATGTGGGCTTACGATAAAAGTTGTGGGAAAATCCCATTTTTTAAAGTCTTTTAATTTTACTCTTGAAAGTAGCTTCATAAGGTGAACAATGGCTGAGGTTGGGTAGGTCGTATACCACCACTTTTCATGAAGCACAGATTTTGGAACCCAGGTTCGTGTTGGGCCTTCAATGATTTTGCCGATAAGCGGACCAATAAGAGGGAGAGTTAAAAGCATGGCGTGTTTTTGAGGAAGGCCAAAGTTTGGTGAAAGCAAAATAACTTTTTTGGGTTTAAGAATTTCCCCCTGTTTAACTAAATCAGCAACTAAGGTAGCACCAGTGGACATGCCTATATATATGACCAATGAGGCCATAGCCTCAGCTGTTTTAGAACACTCAATAGCGTCAGTGATCCAATCTTGATAGGTGGCCTTGGCCATTTCGTTATAATCCTTATGGGCATGGCCAGTAAGTCTCTGTAGAAATATAGGAATTCCAAGTTCTTCACTAAGCTCATGTAAAATAGGGTAGAGCTCATAGGGTGATGCTGTGAAGCCATGAAGACTACAGATAGAAACAGGTAGCTTTCTGTGTACCCCATGTTTTCCTTTAAATATTCGAGATGGGTAAATAATGTCTTTTTGAAGAGACTCTTTTATGGGGTACTTTGATGAAAGGCTTTGTTCGGCCTTCTTGTAATGGTGGTCAAGGTGTGGAGCCGGTCTTTGAGGCTTTACGTAGTTTAGGTTTCTAGTTGGCCCTTCAAAAGGAGCTTGGCATGAAGTCAGAATAGTCATTGCCGAAAGGCAAAATACTAAAATAACCAATAATTTTACATTTTTAGTACTTCTCATGGTGTCATGCCCTTTTTATACTTGTCATAATAAAGAAAATCAGGAATGAATAGTAACTCATTGCGGGGTGGTAGTTAAGCTGGTTATAACGCCG
>CALGNA010000075.1 GCA_937958795.1 uncultured Bdellovibrionales bacterium
CTGCAACTACAAGAGCTGAAAATGAGAACCTACGTCCACCCTTAACAACTTTAGCAACTCTATTTATAGAAACAACTCTTTCTTCATAATCACGATGTTCCACTCATAACTCCTTAAAATATTAAACCAGCTTCTCTAGCACCATCAGCTACAGCTTTAACACGACCGTGATAAACAAAACCATTTCTATCAAACACGACACTCTTAATTTCTTTCGACATAGCAAGCTGAGCAATTTTTTCGCCAACCTCTTTTGCAACTGCACAGTTTGAACCAACTCCAGCAACTTTTAATGTTGAAGTCGACACTAAAGTTGTTCCCGTTTCATCATTAATAACTTGGGCGTATATATGCTTAGAGCTTCTATAGACTGATAACCTTGGTCTATCTGCTGTGCCTTCAATTTTCTTTCTAATGCGAACCTTGGTCTTCAATCTATTGACCTTTCTTGCACTTGTTTTCTTTCCAAATTTTAATTTCATAATACTTTCCTAAACTCTAAAATTTAATTTTATTTAGCACCTGATTTACCAGCTTTTCTTCTAATATGCTCATCAGAATACTTAATTCCTTTTCCAAGGAACGGCTCTGGCGGTCTAAAACCTCTTATAACTGCAGAAACTTGACCGACCTGCGCTTTGTCTGGTCCAGCTACTTTCACTGATGTTTGCTTTTCTACTTTAATTTCAATTCCAGCAGGAATTGGAAAAACAACTGGGTGACTATAACCAAGACTTAGCTCAAGGTTTTTACCTGAAACAGCAGCCCTATACCCAACTCCGTTTAACAACAAAGTTTTTTCCCAGCCTTTCTCAACACCAACTACGGCATTACTCAATAAGCTTCTATATAAACCATGCAAAGCACGAGTTTTAGGCTCATCGTTCTCTCTCTTTACAAGAATCTCTGCTCCTTCAACGCCTACATTTATAGGTCCGTCAATTTGAACATTTAACTCATGCTTTCCACCTTTAATGGAAATCAAATTTGAATCACTTACGTTGACCTTAGTTCCGCTAGCAAACGGAATAGGTTGTTTTCCTATACGAGACATCTTTATCCTCTCTCTACCAAATTTTTAATAAAATCTCGCCGCCTACATTCATTTCAGCTGCTTGATCTCCACTAACAATACCTTTATTCGTACTTAATATTGCCATTCCATATCCAGATCTAATTTTCGGAATATGGCTAGCCTTAACATAAGTTCTTCTTCCAGGTGTACTCATACGACTCAACTTATTA
This sequence comes from uncultured Bdellovibrionales bacterium, assembly GCA_937958795.1. Classification (GTDB taxonomy): domain Bacteria; phylum Bdellovibrionota; class Bdellovibrionia; order Bdellovibrionales; family UBA1609; genus CALGNA01. The sequence continues at coordinate 1,246 of CALGNA010000075.1, forward strand.
ATGAAAGGCTTTCCATCTGTTGTGTATTTTAAATACACACGCATAAGACCCTGCTTTCCATCTTTTGCAACTCGAAAAGCTTTTATATAACCTTTCTCTTGCAATATTTTTGCAATTCCAACTCTTAAGTTGGAACTGGGCACATCAACTTTTTCATGACGAGCAGTACCTGCATTTCTAATTCTTGTTAAAAAATCACCGATTGTATCCATATCTGATATCTCCAGCCTTACTTCTTTTTAAAAGGCATGCCTAAAGCTTCTAAAAGCATGCGTCCTTCGTCATCATTTTGACCCGATGTGCAAATTGTAATGTTCATCCCTCTTACTTTATCAACTTTATCGTAAGAGATTTCTGGAAAAACAATTTGCTCCTTAAGTCCCATATTATAGTTACCACGACCGTCAAATCCTTTAGCCGGCAAACCTCTGAAATCTCGAACCTGAGGCAAAGCTAATACAATAAGTCTGTCTAAAAAGGCCCACATTTTTTCTCTTCGCAAAGTAACCCGTGTTCCAATTGGCATTCCTTCTCGAAGCTTAAAATTTGCAATTGCTTTTTTAGCTTTAGTTAAAACAGCTTTTTGTCCTGCAATTTCAGTAAGTTCATCAACTGCTGCATTCAAAATTTTTGGATTCTGAACAGCCTCACTAATACATCTGTTAATGACAACTTTTTCTATCTTTGGCAGCCTCATAGGGTTTTTACTTCCTAGACTTTTTTCCAATGAAGGAATGACTTCGTTTTTATATCTTTCTTTTAAATAACTCATAGTTTTTCCTATAGTACCTCTGGAGCTAGAGAAACAATCTTTACAAAAGATTTTGCTCTTAACTCACGTGCAACAGGCCCAAATATACGTGTCCCTATTGGCTCTTTCTGAGCATTTAATAAAACAGCAGAATTCTCATCAAATCTAATATAACTTCCATCAGGTCTTTTAAGCTTATGTATAGTCCTTACAACAACTGCCTTAGCAACATCGCCTTTCTTAACTTTAGAGTTTGGAAGTGCTTCCTTAATAGAAACAACTATTACGTCTCCAACACATGCAACTCTTCTTTTCGAGCCGCCTAAAACCTTAATGCACATCACTTTTTTTGCACCAGAATTGTCAGCTACACTTAACTTACTTTGCATTTGTATCATTTAGACACCTCAACACCGTTTGCATCTACTACAAAAGCTAACTTCCATCTTTTAGTCTTACTTAAAGGTCTTGATTCAAAGATTCTAACTCTGTCGCCTTCTTTAGCTACATTTAATTCATCATGCGCTTTATAAATAGAACTTCTCTTAATAAATTTATGATATTTAGGATGCTTTTTAGATCTATAAATTCTTACAGATATAGTTTTATCCATTTTATCACTTACAACGTATCCCATAACTTCATTACGGCGACCGCGTTTATTTGTGGGTGTTTCTGTCATGATTCTTTTCCTTTAGCAGAAATAGCCGTCAAAACCTTAGCCAGGTCTTTTCTCTTACTTCTAATTTCAAGAGGGTTTCCTAATTGCCCTAAAGCATTTTTCATTTTAAGAACAAACAAATCAGTTTTTATTGCTTTAACCTGATTTCTCATCTCCAAAATTGGCTTTCCTTTTACATCATCATATTTCATATTGATGTCCTCTCTAAAAAACGTGTTTTTATAGGAAGCTTATGTGAAGCAAGAGTAAAGGCAGCTGCTGCTTGCTCTTTTGTTACACCATTTATTTCAAATAAAACCCTTCCCGGCTTAACTGGTGCAACCCACTTTTCAACACTACCTTTACCTTTACCCATACGAACTTCAGCAGGTTTATTTGTAATTGGCTTGTCTGGAAAAATACGTATCCATACCTTACCGCCTCTTTTTACAGAACGGCTGATTGCAATACGTGTTGCTTCAATTTGTCTTGCTGTAATCCATCCAGCTTGCGTACACTGAAGGCCATAGTCTCCAAAAGAAACTTCAGCACCTCTAGTTGCACGGCCTGTTAGACGGCCCTTACCTTTACGGTGTTTTCTCCATTTCATTTTCTTAGGACTGAGCACGTTGTCCCTCCTCAATTTCACGAGTTGTTAGAACATCACCACGATAGATCCAGGTTTTAATTCCAATAATTCCATAAGTTGTTAGTGCTTCGGCTGTTCCATAATCGATATCAGCTCTTAACGTATGCAATGGAACACTTTTTTCATTGTACCATTCAGTACGCGCTATCTCAGCACCATCTAAACGACCACTAACTTGAATTTTAATCCCTCTAACACCACTTCTTACAGAAGCTGCCAAAGCTTTTTTCAAAGCTCTTCTCCACGAAACTCTTTTCTCTAACTGCATTGCAATACTTTCCGCAACAAGTTGAGCATCCAGATCTGGCTTTCTAATTTCTTGAATATTTACAAAAATTTCATTTTTAGTAAGTTTCTGAAGATCAATTTTTAACTGATCAATACCTGCGCCTTTTTTACCAATCACAACGCCAGGTCTTGCTGTTGAAATTATGACCTTAACTTTGTTTGCAGCTCTTTCTATTTCAATCTTAGAGACACCTGCATTTCTAAGTTTCTTCTTTACAAATTTTCTGAGTTTAAAATCTTCATGAAGGTTATCAGCGTACTCAGCTCCTTTAGCATACCACCTGGAATCCCAAGTTCTTATTACGCCAACTCTTAAACCTATTGGATTTACTTTTTGTCCCATTATCGCCTACCTTATTTCTCGTCCAAAACGAGTTCTATATGACTACTTTTCTTAAGAACACCAAATGCACGCCCTTGAGCTCTTGGACGAAATCTTTTTAGTGATGGACCTTGGTTTACCTGAATTGATTTTACATAAAGGTTATCAATATCAATTGTTTGCTTTTGTTCGGCATTAGCAACACCGGATTCTAGTAGTTTCTTAATAAGTGCGGCACCTTTTTGGGGAGCAAAACTTAAAACTCTAAAAGCTTCATTTACGTTTTTTCCACGAATGGTATCAGCAACTAATCTTGCCTTATAAGGCCCAATCCTAACGTTGTTCAAACTTGCTTTAACTTCCATTATTTTTTACCCTTTTTGTCGCCATGGCCAGAGTAATTTCTTGTTGGTGCAAATTCGCCAAACTTATGGCCAATCATATTATCCCCAACATAAACAGGAACAAATTTCTTACCGTTGTGAACTGCAAAAGTTAAACCGATACAGTCTGGAGTAATTGTAGATCTTCTAGACCAGGTTTTAATAACTTTCTTATCACCTGTTTCTAGAGCTTTTATCACCTTATTCATAAGGTGCTCATCTACAAATGGTCCTTTTCTTAATGATCTAGCCATTAAACTATCCTCACTTCTTATGACGTCTTTTAATAATAAACTTATCTGTTCTCTTATTGTGTCTGGTTTTATGACCCTTACATGGCTTTCCCCATGGAGTTACTGGGTGATTACCTTTACCAACACCTTCACCACCACCAAGTGGATGATCAATTGGGTTCATAGCCATACCACGAACTGTAGGTCTTACTCCCATCCATCTCTTACGACCGGCTTTACCAATACGAATGTTTTCATTATCAGTATTACCAACCTGTCCGATTGTGGCTCTACAAACACCTAATATTAATCTAACTTCACCAGAGGGAAGCTTAACCTGAATGTTCTTACCGGCCTTACCAACAACTGAGGCTGCTCCACCTGCACCACGAACAATTTGTCCGCCCTTGCCAGGTCTTAACTCAATATTATGGATCGTCGTTCCTGATGGAATTTTAGATATTGGGAGTGAATTTCCTGGCTTAATATCAGCTGTATCGCTAGAAATAACTGTATCTCCTACGCTTATTCCAACTGGAGCCAATATGTAAGCTTTTTCTCCATCCTTGTAATGAAGCAAAGCAATTCTTGAAGATCTATTTGGATCATATTCAATCGCTGCAACAGTAGCAGGAATTTCAAACTTGAATCTTTTAAAATCAATAATACGATAACGTCTTTTATGACCGCCACCTTGGTGCCTCATTGTAATCCGGCCTCTATTATTACGAGCGCCTTTCCTACGTAGAGGTGCAGTTAGAGATTTTTCTGGAGTTGATTTCGTAATCTCAGAAAAATCAAAACCTGATCTATTTCTTGAACCATTATTTCTTGGTTTAAGTAGCTTAATACCCATTATTCAGCCCCCTCAAATATCTTAATGCTTTCGCCTTTAGCTAACCTTACAGTTGCTTTCTTCCATATTTTACGAGCAATAATTCCATGAGCTGTTCTCTTAGATTTTCCACGACAAACCTGTGTCTGAACTGAAATAACCTTTACATCAAATGCTTCTTGAACAGCTTTTTTGATACTCGTTTTATCTGCTTTTTTATCAACTTCAAAAACATAAACATTTTTATCCGCTAACAAAGTATTTTTTTCTGTAACTAGAGGTTTTTTAATTATTTGAATCATGCTTGAGCCCCTAAACGAACATTTAGTTTTTCAAAAGAATCTTTTTCAATCAAAACATGGTCGTACTTTAGAAGGTCATAAACATTAACACCTTCAACCGGAAGACTTACAAACTTAGACAAATTCTGTGATGCCCTTGCAGTTAAACCATCTGTATCTTGGGATACTAAAAGCGACTTTTTAAGACCAAGACCACTTAATTTCTTAGCGTAATCTTTTGTTTTGCCATCTTTAGAAGACAAGTTATCAATAACCTGCAGTTTACCTTCTGAGTGAAGATACGATAAAGCTGTTTTTAAACCTGCTAAACGAATTTTTTTAGGCAAAGAGTAACTGTAGTCACGTGGAGTTGGACCAAAAATAACACCACCACCCCGAATTAAAGGTGATCTACTAGAACCACGTCTAGCATTACCCGTTCCTTTCTGCTTATAAGGCTTTGCACCACCACCACTTACGTTAGATCGTGTTTTTGCCATATGTGTTCCCTGTCTTCTTTTTGCAAGCTGCCATTTAACAACTTTTTGAAGAAGGGGCTTTGAAATAGGTCTTTCATAAATATCTGCGGGAAGTTCTACACTTCCAACACTTTTTCCAGACCAATCTTTAACTTCTAATTGAGCCATCACTAAACCTCTTACTGACCAATAATTTTAACAAGAGAATGTCTTCCGCCAGGAACAGGTCCTTTTAAAAGAACTACTTTCTCATCCGGTAAAACACCTACAACTTCTACATTTTTATAAGTAACAAATTTATTTCCATGTTGCCCCGGCATCTTACGACCCTTCTGAACTCTGCCTGGAAATTCACAGTTACCAATCGAACCAGGTCTTCTATGAAAACCAGAACCATGAGATGCTGGCCCACCAGCAAAACCATGACGCTTCATAACGCCCGTGAAACCACGTCCCTTAGATTTACCTGTTACTCTGACTTTTTGCCCTTTTGTTAAAGACTCGTAAGAGACTTTTTGCCCTACAGTCACTCCCTCTGGAAGTTCTTGCCTAAGCTCTTTAACAAAACGTGGCTTACCAGTAAGCCCTGCCTTTGAAAAATGTCCAACTGCAGACCTTGGAGACTTTGAAGCCTTCCTACCATCACAAGCAACTTGAACAGCAGTATAGCCTTCTTTATCCATCGTCTTTACTTGAGTTACAGTCCACTGAGGGCAAGAAATGACGGTTACTGGAACCCTGACTCCTTGCTCATCGTAAATTGCAGACATGCCAACTTTTTGTCCATATATTCCTGATAATACAACATCACTAGAAGCTTTAACTTCTTCTGCAGTCTCTTCAGGAGCTGAAGCTTCTGCTGTAGTGGCTGTTTTTTCAGCTACTGATGTCTTTTCATCTTGAGTTGTTTGAGTCTCTTCATCTACCACGACTTACTCCTCTATACCTGTGAAAGCTTAATTTCTACATCAACACCAGCTGACAGATCTAACTTCATAAGCTGATCAATGGTTTGTTGAGTAGGCTCTAAAATATCTAAAAGTCTTTTGTGCGTTCTAATTTCAAATTGCTCACGAGATTTTTTATCAACATGAGGAGACCTTAACACGGTGTATTTATTAATACGTGTTGGCAAAGGAATGGGTCCCGCAATTGTAGCTCCGGTTCTTGTTGCTGTTTCAACTATCTCTTTAGTCGACTGGTCCAGTAACTTGTGATCGAAAGCCTTAAGACGAATTCTAATTTTCTGATTGAGCATTGCTAAATCCTTAAAAAAACTATGTTTTGTGCAAAAAAAAGCCCAACCTACTTAAGATAGAATCAGTTGATTTAAACTTAGATACAAAGCAAAAGCTCGAGTTCTAAGCTTGAACCCTTAATTCCCAAAGCAGACCGGAAAACTCTGGCATGCTAGGAATACAGAAGTAAGTCAAGGCAATCAATGATTTAATATTGCGTAATATGACTTATTTCTGACCTCATTACCTTTGCCTGACCCTTAACCTAGGCACAGGCTTTTTAGCACCAGAAGGCGATCCAGAATTAAGACTCCACGCATTTAGAAGCCTAAAATTTATCTTAAAAAATTTCTTAAAACTTACCAAGGTATACCTAAGATATATAGAGGCGCCATTCTATTGAAACACCTCAACTGACTTATCTGCTACAAACCGACTCTTTGGTGCTCGACACAAATAACAGGTGATATGAACAAACAAGTACTTACCTTCTGGCATTCCAATTTTTCTAAAAGCATCAAAGGCCCCGTTCACAATATTTAATGCCAAAGGGTCTGCCAACCCAACATCTTCAGATGCAAAAACAAGACATCTCCTTAAAATATAGAGAGGATCTTCCTTGGCCATTAACATAAGGCCTAGATACTTTAGAGCACTTTTTTCATCACTAGCACGCATTGCTTTAATGTATTTTGAAGTAGACTCCGCTCTTCCTTCATACTGATCAAGTTGTCTTGGCTCCTCATCAGACTGCTCAAGAAGCTTTCTACAGTCTTTTTCATTCATGGGTCTATTTGCTTGCTCAAGACTCCAAAAACGATAGAGGACCTCAAGCATGGCTATCAGCTTACGGCCATCACCTTGGTTAACCTTAGAAATCCAAGCCAAGGCTGAAGTATCTAAAAACTTTTCCTGTTTTACTCCAAGCTCATCACAAGAACGTCCAATAAGCTCTTCCATTTTACTTGCTGGAATAGGCTTGAGTCTCAACACCAAACAGCGACTTAACAAGGCTCTGTTCAAGACAGCAAAAGGGCTCTCAGTTGTTGCACCGACAAAAACCATATGTCCCTGCTCAACTGCAGGAAGCAGAACATCTTGCTGAGAACGAGTTAACCTATGAACCTCATCCATAAAAAGCAGAGTTTTTTCGTTATGGTAAACAATTTGGTCTTTAGCCTTCTCGCACACAGCCCTAAGCTCTTTAGCACCGATATCAACTGCATTAAGCTCAAGAGTTTTTCCAACAAAGGCCTTCATAGCCAATCGAACTAAAGTTGTTTTTCCTGAGCCAGGTGGTCCAAAAACCACAAAACTAGGAAAACGCCCTGTCTTAAATAAATTTTGCCAGTAGTTTCTTTTCAAATCTCCTGTCTTAATAAAGTCAGACCACTCTTGTGGGCGAAGTCTCTCTGGCAAAGGTTGATGGCTTTTTTGAGTTTTTCTGTATTCGTATTGAAATAAATCCATTTTCAAAGCGTAAATGGAATCAACAGGCCTTCAAGGAGCTACGCAGCTTACGAACAACCCCAAGGCGATCACAACCCCGTCAAACATCACGTATTAAACGTCGCGGATCAAACAAGTGTTCGATAAATTAATAGTCGAATCACTGAATTTTTTACACCCGTCTTTGAAAATATAAATTATTTATGAAAGTTTCTATTAAATCTCAAAATAAATCCTAAAAGGACCTCATCATCATGCTATTGAAAATCAGTTTTAGTCTTATACTCTCTCTTGGGCTGCTTTTTTCACAGCTGTCTCATTCGCAAGTACCTCTTTCACAAGAAACAAAACCTGACCACGACTTACAAACGTATAATCAGTCGCCAACACTGTTTGATCATGAAATTGGTAATGATGAAATCGTCAGATATACAGATCAAACCAGACCCTTTGTACATTACTTTAAAGACTTGGCTTCTGACACTGACTGTATTGCAAATAATACCACTTTTAACTTAATAGCTGAAGCCATAAAATTTAAAGTAAATACTCTTTTAGTTTATAACATTTTAAGAATTGAATTAGAAATGGAAACTTTCAGCGAAAGTAAGCCTCAAGGAATTATTGAAAACTCAGTTGAAATGATTAAAAAACTAAATGCAGCAGCCATAGTCAGTCACAACTCACAACTTTAAACCTATAAGTTAGAAACTAACCTCTGCCGGAAAGACAGAAGACTTTTAGCAGAATTGAATCTGCACAATCAAGAGTATACGGAACTGTTGGACAAAGTCCACAATGAAGCGCTTAGGTTAATTGATGAAATAAACTCTATAATAAATGATTCTATAACACATCATATCTAAGTCCTATTTCTGCAAAAATTTATAAATATTTAAATTAACTTCTATGGCTTTCGCGAGGCCCAAAACCTTTCTGCACCTAAAATTGAAACTCTCGATGAAGATGTTGTCTCACAAATTGTTCTAGAAAATGGCTTCATTTATGGCACCCTCGGAAGAGAAGAAACTGGAGTTAAAGGCATTTCAGAATTTTATTGTTTAGCTAATGAACTTAGTGCAGATAATTAGAACATTTAGATAAGTCCGCAAGGAAATCTAAACAGCTAAATTATTAGTTTAGTCATCAATAAAGATGAATTTTTTACAAACAGTCTTAAATGGCGAAAAATTGATGATAATCTATTAATAGATTCACATAGGACCAACTCATGAAGCCACTACTTCTCTTTATTTTAGCACTTTCGTTTTCACACACTCCCTATGAGTCAAATGCTCAAGATAACCTTAATAGCAATAGCACAGCTACTATTACTGAAATGAACACTGATTTTGTCTTGGATCGGATTATAGATGAAGAGCTTTCTGAGTATATTAAATCAATAGAACTCCTACAGGATCACTTTAGTCGTCTAGCATCAGATAAGCATTGCCAAGAAAACTCAATACTCTTCAATACCATTTCTACAGGTTTACAAAGCAACCTTGAGGACAATACATATTATTTCTCCATTAGAAAGCGTATGACAGAAGTCATAAATGAATTTGATTTTGGCTTTGGAGACAATGCTAAAATTTATCCACTCATCGTAATAGAGTACGAAAAAATATTAGATGATGTTTTACTAAACGGCAATTCAACTATCTTCACTGATTACAATGAATTAAAAAATAATCGCTGCAGATCTGACAGAGACCTTATGAAGCACCTTGAGCAACATCAAAAAGACTATCTTCCACTCGTACAAAAAATTGAAACAGAAACTAGAGTTTTAACTCACGAACTTTATTGCAAGGAACCTGCTTTTTCATTTTACTGTTTTATCACTGCGACCACTGAAACACTTAATTAAACTGTCTCAAGTCAAAACTAAATCACCTGATTATCTATTTATTGGTAATTTAATAAAAAAAAAGGCCTGAAGTATTCTTCAGGCCTTTTTTATTCTTTAAAAGAAACTTAAAATCCAAGCATGAGTCAGTAAGACTCTAGTGAGTAATCACTGGCTCT
>CALGNA010000076.1 GCA_937958795.1 uncultured Bdellovibrionales bacterium
TGCTGAGCGTATGAATAAATACATTTTATAGAATATACGAGCGTTTGAATTTATGAAACCATTTATGTCAGACAGGTTTCAATTGAATACAGGGGTAGTCCTTGCTGTTTCCTTAAGTGAACCATTGGTAGATAATACGCCTCGTGCAAATTTACTATCCATTATACTTTCTCATGAACTTTTGCATGCTCAGTTGTTTGCTAACGAAGGTTTGTATAATGTTATGGAGTCTTTCTGGGTAGATATAGTTACAGCAGTGGATAAAGAGTTTGTTTTGAAAAAGCTTGAAAAATCTTATGAGGTTTCGAGTTGGGAAACTGAGCCAGGTGCTAGAAAAGTTTTATTTAATGAACTATTGGCTTACTTACTTATGGATTTGCCTTGTTATAGTGGGTTACCATTTTTTAAAGTTGATCCTGATATAATTTCTAAGCTTTCAAAGGAAGATCAAAAAAAGCAAATCGATGAGGCCAAAAATTTAGGAGCTATGTTTATACAGGAGTATCATCCCTTACTTATAGAATTTATCGATAAGAGCCTTTCGTTTGAACTGGAAGATTTGTATTTATTGATTGGGAAAGACCAAATCGACTCAAGTCAAATTCAAGTGTGTCCAAAAAATAGTTTAACTCGATAAAAGACCTAAGACTGGTGAAGTGATTTTAAAAGCAGCATTTTTTTGACACAATAAAGCTATGTCTATTTGTCCGCAGTGTGAAACAGAATTTGAGAAAGACTTTGGCTTAGTACATTGCCCAGGATGTGGAGTTTTGGGTTTTGTGCAAATGGATGATAGTTTTGAGATCCAAAGTTCTGCTGACAGATCCACTAGACAGTCAGAAGATAAATTAGATCATTTAGAAAGTTTAGATGAAGAATCTGAAGCCCATAATGAATTTGCAAAAAATTCAGAAGCAATACTTGAAAGCGATGAATCTATCGAACTGTCTGTTTATGAACCTGATCTGCCTATATTGATTCAAGAAAACGATGTTAAAATGAATGATGTCCTATCTACGAGTGTATTGAGTGAGCCTGATTTTATAGACGTCGATGAAGCAGGTGTTTCTGGTGAGTTTAAAACTGCTATAATAGAGCAGGAGGTTGAAGTCCTAGATTTAGATCTTGTTTCTGATGAGGGTGAACCTGAGGGCACTCCTCAGGCTTTGTTTGAGTCATCAAATGTGAAACCTATCCAATTGATTATTGAAACCAAGTCTCTTACTAGGGTCACAAAAGGCCTATTGGTAGATATTTTAAGTCAACCGCAATTAAATCTTGAAGAATCAGGTTTTGAAGAGAGTTTGAGTCTCAAAAACCCTTTGAGGTTGTCTTCGCTTAATAATAGCCAGCGTATGTTTTTAGTTCCACAGTTGGAGCTTGCTGGCATTGATTATACTTTAGTAAGCACATCATAGGGTTTTTTATCTTCTGTTTAGAAGAAAAGAATATAAAATGTCTAAAACCAGCCCTTTAAGAATTGATGCTGGTGCCATAATAGTGTACCAAAAAACAATTAAGATTTTTTTGTCCTAATATTATTAAAATGAGGATGAGTTATGTCCAAAACTCAGTACGATTCTTCTGGTTTTATAATCTTTGTAACCACTTTTGTGGGCTCTCTTCTCTTTTTTGGGTATATTTCCTTCTTTGCACCTGGTGTTGATTTAAAAGAAAATGTTATGGACCCAGCTTCCATTGAGGTTTCTGGAGATCAAAAGCTTGCTGAGCAAGATGATTTTGATCCAGAAGAGGTAGAAGAGCTATGGGTATCAAGTCCTGGCTTTGTAAAGCATGGTGCAAAAATGTTTAAAAACAACTGTGCTGTCTGCCATGGAGTTACCGGAAAGGGTGATGGGCCAGCTTCAGCTGGAATAAATGTAAGAAACCTAGTTAAAGGTGGTTGGCAGCAGGGTGGAACCTCAGCTGAACTTTATCAAACTCTCATTGATGGAGTTAATGGCACTTCGATGGCTTCTTTTAAAGATGCTTTGCCTCAGAAAGTTGATAGATGGGCTCTTGTTCATTTTATTAGATCTATTACTCAGGATAAGCCTGAAGATGATGTTGAGTCTCTTAAGGCTTATGCTCAAAGCGCTGAATAAGTACTGGGGTTCATAGTGCATAATTTTCTGAGTTATTTTACGAGAAACACTTTAGTTGCAGCTAGCTTCATTTCTATTATGTTTCTTTTAGGCTGTCAGGGTCCTACTTGGAATCAAAGCGCTAAAACAATGTCTGGAGAAAAGCCTGAGGTCTTAGATGGAGTTGGTGTAACAACTAAGATAGGTGATACCCTTCCTTCTAATATTGAGCTTATAAATGAAGATGGGGAGTCTGTAACTTTACAAGATTATTTAAAGCCAGGAAGACCTCTTCTTTTTTCGGTGGTCTACTATAACTGTCCAAGTCTTTGTAATTTACACATGAATAGTGTTGGCGGAGCTCTAGAGGACTTAAGTTTTGAGGCAGGAAAAGACTTTGATTGGGTTCTGCTTAGTATGGACCACAAAGAAGGGCCCGAACTAGCTGTTAAAAAGAAAAATGCTTATATTAAAAACTTTGAAAAAGCGAAGGGTAAGGAGAAAGGCTGGCATTTTTTAACCGGAACGGAAGCTAATGTAGCCGCTCTTACAAGCAAACTGGGCTTTGGTTTTAAGTGGAATGCTAGCATGAAAGAGTATGCTCATGCCTCAGTCGTCTATGTGGTAACTCCTGAGGGTAAAGTGAGCCAAATGCTAAAGGGTTTAGACTTTGGCGCAAGAGATTTCAGGCTTAGTCTTATTCAAGCTTCAAAAGGTAAATTAGGTGATTTTTTAGATCAGGCCTTAATGTTTTGTTATCGTTTTGATCCTAATAAAAATAAGTATACCTTATACGCATTCAACATCATGAGAGCTGGTGGTGCTTTTACGCTTCTTGTTCTTTTGATTTTATTAAGTCCAATTTGGATTAAAGAGTATCAGCACAGCCGAGGTAAGCCTCGGAAGGAAAAGGGGTAATCGATCATGTTTAGGTTTGTAGCTTTAGTTGGAACCCTCCTTGCGGCTTCTGTTTTTGCATTTGCTACAGGGTCTTCTTTTATGCCTCCACAAGGCACTGAAATAGCAAAAGAAGTTGATGCCCTATATAGTTTCTTAATTTGGTCGAGCTTAGTTTCGTTTGTTTTATTGATGGGTGGAACTTTTTACTTTGCTCTTAAATACAAAAGAAAGACACCAAACGACGTCACTCCACATATCACACATAACAACCTTTTAGAGTTTCTATGGAGTTTTATTCCTTTTTTAGTTTTCTTATTTGTCTTTGCTTGGGGTTGGATCATTCATCACGATATGAGAACCATGCCTAAGGATGCGTTTGAGGTGCATGTAACGGGATCTAAATGGAAGTGGGACTTTCAATATAAAAGTGGAAAAAAAACAACAAGTGAGTTTTATGTTCCAGTTGGAGTGCCTGTAAAGCTGATTATGAATTCAAGGGATGTTTTACATAGCTTTTTTGTTCCGTCCTTTCGTATCAAGCAGGATGTTGTTCCGGGTCGTTATACAGCTTTATGGTTTAAGGCTGATAAGTTAGGTTCTTTTCAGGTTTTTTGTACAGAATATTGTGGGACCTCACATTCTCAGATGCTTGCTAAGTTAAACGTCGTTCCTCAGGCTGAGTTTGAAGAGTGGTTAAAAGATGATCCCTATAAAGGTTTGTCTTTGTCCCAGATTGGTCAAAAGTATGTCACTCAAAATTGTAAGGCTTGCCATAATATAAACTCTTCAGACAAAAAGATTGGACCAGGGCTTTTAGGTCTTTGGGGTCAATCGAGAGAATTTGAAAAAGGTGGAAGTCTAAATGTAGACGGGGATTATATTAGAGAATCCGTTTTATATCCACAGAAAAAAATTGTTAAAGGCTACGGGGCTGGAGCTCAAATGAACTCCTTTCAAGGCATGATAACTGAAGATGAGCTATTGGCTGTTATTGAATATTTAAAAACAAATAAATAGGGGTTTCCATTTATGAGTCATGAATCAGCACCAGGTGCGAATTATATAAATCATGAGAAAGGCATTTGGTCTTGGCTAACAACTTTAGACCACAAAAGAATTGGTCTTTTATACATGATCTCAGTATTAAGCTTCTTTTTTCTTGGGGGCGTTTTTGCACTCTTGATGAGATTTGAGCTTATGAAGCCAGGTCCTTTATTTTCTGGTGATGCCTATAATAGGATGATGACACTTCATGGTGCTATTATGACTTTTATGGTTATCATACCCGGGATTCCTGCCTTTATAGGTAACTTTACTTTGCCTCTGTTAATTGGCGCAAAGGATGTTGCTTTTCCTAGGGTTAATTTATTGAGTTGGTATTGCTTGATGGTCGGAGCTGCTATTTCATTTAGTGCTTTGTTGTTCAATGGCGTAGATACAGGTTGGACCTTTTATACCCCTTACAGTATTGAGACAAGCAAAGGAACCTTGATGATGGTTCTGGGTGCCTTTGTGATGGGTTTCTCTTCTATACTCACTGGCTTAAACTTTATTGTAACAGTTCATAAGTTAAGAGCTCCGGGTATGGGGTTTTTCCAAATGCCTCTAATGGTTTGGGCTTTGTATTCAACTGCTATCATTCAGGTTTTAGCGACTCCTGTATTAGGTATAACTCTTTTGCTTCTTACGATGGAGAGA
>CALGNA010000077.1 GCA_937958795.1 uncultured Bdellovibrionales bacterium
ATTATTACCTTGTATAATTTTTTCAAGCTTTAGTTTTAGATTTTCTTTAGAGACATTGTCATCTATTAGAATAGAGTTTGGTTGTTCGCTTAGTAGTTGTCCAAAATCACCAATGTTATTAGTTATGACAGGAGTACCATGGGATAGACTCTCAATACCTTTGGTGGGGTATCCAGCTAGTGCATATCTTTTATTTTCTCTAAGAAAAAATGAAAAATGAGCTTGAGAGTAGAGTTCCTCAAGTTTAACTTTAGATACTAGTCCATGCAATATGACTTGATTATGAGATTCTAAATTTATGTCTTCTGTAGCTGTAGAGAAATTAAATTTATCAGGACCAGCAATGTGAATTTTAATTTTATGCCCTTTAATTGTGTTTATAGAGAGCAAAGTTTTAATAAGATAGGCTAATTGATCTTTTTTTCCAGCGCTTCCAGCATAGATAAAGTTTAAGTCTTTATCTAAGAGTTTAGGAGTAGGTTTTTCTGTTTTTAAATGAAGTGGAGGGATTATCACAGTGTTCTTATTTTTAAAATAATGATCTAAAAACCTACTAATACAAATGATGTTTTTGAAAAAAGGATAGACAACTCTCATTCTAATAAAAACTTCAAGTGCTGCAAGTCCATATCTTCCACCTGGTAAATGTTTATACTCATACCATTCAGTGCAATCTAAGATGAGATTTTTTTGGGAAATTTTTGAGTAGAAGAGCATTAGGATAGAAAAAAATGCTGGTGGGTTATATAAAATAATAGTGCTGAATTTTTCTTGTTTTAATGTCCATTTAAATGTTTTAGATCCACGAAAAAAAGACCTAATAGGTTTAAAGAGCTTAAAGCCCTTATGCGGAGAGAGTTCAGATTGAGAGTAACATTTAAAACCGTCGTATTCGTAATAAGGATTATTTTGTGAAAAACTTTCCCAGCCTGCAAATGAAACATCATAATTGTTATCTAGCGAAAGAAAAATTTTTGCAATTGCATGTACTCTGAGCGCAGCTGCATCTTTATTAGGAAATTTAAATGAGCCAGTGTAAAGAATTTTCTTTGTATTTTTATCTGAGATAATATTTTTAGACATTAAAAATCTGCTTCAATTTTTTTTCTTTTTCCTTTCCAGATAGATGACCTATATTTAAAGATTCGTTTAGAGCCTTTTTTAAATAATCATCAGTAGACTTAATTTTCCTTGCTGGAATTCCCCCCACAACAGAGTCATTCTCAACATCTTTACTTACAATAGATCCAGCGGCCACAATAACATTATTTCCAACTTTAACACCAGGGAGTATGAGGCTATTCATTCCAAAGTAAACATTATTGCCAACAGTAATAGGTTTAGTAAGTTCTAAATTTGGGTAATCCTTTCGTAAAATGAGAACGCCTCCATCGTGTGTGATAAATTTTGATCCAGAGACAATATGAACATTTGTTCCTAATGTAATAAGCCATGGTTCAGAGCCAAACATACCGGGGGTTGCGCCGTAAAAATATACGTCCTTTCCAAGCTTTACCCCTATGGATTGTGCGTATTTATATGGACTCCAAAGAATCAGTAATCTATTTTTAAAAGCATAAATAATTTTTTTAAATATGTGATAAATTTTTATCATTTTTTCTAGTCTCCAAAAGAGTAACAGTACTTAAGAGTAAAGTATAGATAAGGGTCAAAAGCACCAAGATATACATAGAGTTCAATGGTGAAATATTTATAAAATAAAAGCTTAGCCACATTAAAAATATATAGAAAAAATCTAAGATGCACTGTATTTTTTGTAGTTTAAAAATTCTAATAAGAACTCTAAACGGCGTTGAAATAATAAAAAACAACCCCCATAGCAACTGTAATGGAATTAGCTCTGAGGCAAGTACCCAGTTTCGACCAAGAGCTAGAATATAAAGGTCTTTTAAGAAGAATGAACAAATAGTTAAAAAGGTGAGAGCTAGTGCAATGAGAATATAGGTTTTAAGGTCTCCAGAAAATATTTGATTGGTTTGAGTCGTTGAATTCGAGCCATATTTATTGTATAAAACTTGTGAAAAACTCCTAGTAATCAAGATAACAGGTGCCCAGACTAATCTACTGGCCATGGCATATTGTCCGCCTATATTTTGACTGTAAAAATGACTGAATAAAAGTAATGGAGCATAGAAAGCTCCAACAGAAACAAGTTCTTGAATAGTTCCGTATAGCGTAAAAGCAGATTGCTTTATTATTAAAGGTTTCACTTGTTTGAAGTTTAGAGCAACAGGCCATTTCTTAGAATGAGTTAAACAATACAGTCCCAAACTGGCAATAGTTTCTGCAATAAGAGTTGCAAGGACTAGACGGTTGTTTATTTTTAGGTACCCAAAGAGAATTTGTAACAAAACGATCAAGGAAGCTCTGACAATATAAAATTTGGATAGAAGGCTAAAGTTACCTTTTGCAACAATATAAGAAGTATAAGAGTTTGCTAAGGCAAGTACTGCAGATAAAATCACGGAAAATGTGAACAGTTTACTAAAAAACAAAGAGGGAATAATAAAAATTCCAAGAAAAATTAAAATAAGCGTTTGTATGGTGTTTAAGTTTTCTTTGGGGTCAGGAGCAATGCTTTTAATTGGAAGAGTTAGGTGGAGCTGAAGTGATGCTATGATTGACCCTAACATTGCAAAAGCTTGAATTTGGGCAAGTATTCCAAACTCTAGATCAGTATAGATTTTAGATAGAAACAAAATTCCAAGCATTTGAATGCTTTGAGCTAGACCGTTACCAATAAAAAGTTTAAAAATATCTTTAAACATAGTTTAGGTTTGAGACACTTTTTTTATAAACCAAGGAATAGTTTTTTCTAGTCCTTCATATAAAGAGTCTGTTGGGGTGTAATTAAAAAATATCTTTGCCTTAGAAATATCTGCTAAAGAGTGGAGAATATCTCCAGTTCTAAAAGGTTTGTACTCTAAGGGTGAGGTTGAAGTGGTATCGTGTTTTTTCAGTATGCTATTAATATGAGAATGCAGCTGTTTTAACGAAGTCGTCTGATTACAAGCAACATTGAAGACCTGACCTGCAACCTCTGTGTTGCTTGTTAGGCAGGCAAGGAGATTAGCTTGGACGACATTTTTTACAAAACAAAAATCCCTACTCGTGTTGCCGTCACCAAAAATAATAATTTTTTTATTATGTAATAAGTCATTTATCCAGAGAGGAATAACAGCAGCATAACTGCCTGTCGGATTTTGGCGCGGTCCAAAAACATTAAAATATCTTAGGCCAACTGTTTGTATAGGGTAAAGTTGACTATAGACTTGAGCGTACATTTCGTTAACTCTTTTGCTGACTGCATAAGGGGAAAGTGGTGCCCCTATGCAGTCTTCTGTTTTGATAGAGTCTGAGTTGTCTCCGTAGGCAGAGCTACTGGCTGCATATACAAATCGTTTAACTTGAGAGTCTCGTGAAGCTGTTAAGATATTTAAGAACCCAGTTACATTATTAGAGTTTGTTGCAATGGGGTTAGCTATGCTTCGAGGAACTGAGCCTAAGGCTGCTTGGTGTAGAACATAATCAGTCTTGGTTTCAAATACTTCTATGCTGCGTTCAAAAGACTTTCGACAATGATCTAAATTACAAATATCACCTTCAATGAATGAAAAGTTTTGCCACTTATCAGAGCACTTAGTTTTGACCTCATCTAAGTTGTGTTGAAATCCAGTTGAAAAGTTATCGAGGCCAACGACTTTTTGATCCAAATCTAGGAGGCTCTCAAGTAAGTTGCTGCCAATGAAGCCTGCCACTCCTGTAATAAGCCAAGTTTTTGGGTTGGCTTTTAGGTCATCTTTTAGGTTTTGAAATGTATTCATTTATGGAGCTCTATATTTATGTTTGCGATTATTTATCATATTGTTCAAAAAAATGACATGCAGAGTTTGAGGATAATATATTTAGAAAACTGAATCCAAATAAAGTAAAATTACGCACTATATTATAAATAACGCAACTAGATATATTGAGATGAGAGTGTTTTATAGTTCCGTAAGCCAAGTATAAATAAGTCTTTATAAGTGAGGTTTGAGATGCTTAAGAACTCTGTATTGGTTGTTACTGGTGGGACTGGCTCTTTTGGGAATGCACTTGTTGAGAAAGTTGATATGAGCGAAGTAAAAGAGGTTCGGATTTTCTCAAGAGACGAAAAAAAACAAGATGATATGAGGAAAAAGTTTCAGAACCCACGTCTTAAGTTCTATTTAGGAGATGTTAGGGATAGAGCTTCATTAGAGCCAGTTATGGATGGTGCGGATTTTGTATTTCATGCAGCAGCTTTAAAACAAGTGCCATCATGTGAATTTTACCCATTAGAGGCTCTAAAAACCAATGTTTTAGGTGCTGAGAATGTACTCTCAGTTGCAATTGATAAAAAAATAAAAAAAGTGGTCGTATTAAGCACAGATAAAGCGGTGTACCCGATTAATGCCATGGGTATGACTAAGGGGCTTATGGAGAAGGTGGCTTTAGCTAGAAGTAGGTACTCAGGGGAGACTATCATTAGTTGCACTAGGTATGGGAATGTTATGGCATCTAGGGGATCCGTTATTCCGTTATTTAACCAACTGATCGAAGATAATTCTCCCATTACAATTACGGACCCTGATATGACCAGGTTTATGATGAGTTTAAATGATGCAATTGAGCTTGTTCTTTATGCGTTTCAGAATGGAAAAAATGGAGATATATTTGTACAAAAAGCACCTGCAGCATCAGTTTCTTGCTTAGTTGAAGCAATAAAACAGATATACTCTAAGCCTGACCATGAAACAAAAATTATTGGAACTAGACACGGAGAAAAAGCACATGAAACTCTGGTGACACAAGAAGAGATGTTA
>CALGNA010000078.1 GCA_937958795.1 uncultured Bdellovibrionales bacterium
GATCATCTCAACATAACCCTCTAAAAATAAACTTGCCTGAGATGCTGCTTTTGCAATTTGTGATTGCAAGCTTAAACCCAGTACTAAAACTGGTAGTATAAATAATACTTGTTTTTTCATAAAACTTTTTCTCCTTGTAGAACTCAAATACTATTAGATTTTATTTTTTTTTGTGAAAATGAAGCACAAATCTAGACAAAGCACCCATCTAGTTTTAAAAAAATCAAGCAGTACTAGTCTTATCTCTAGTCAAAGTTTATAAAAAACTCATTATTTAAAACCTAAGTCTTAAGATTTATGACCAGTCATTTTGTTTAAAAAAGATTCTTGAAGTAAAAAGTCCAAAAACCAATGCCCCAGCCAATAAAGCAACCTTGTACAGTAAGCTTTGATCAGAAAACCCGTTGGGTGCATCATAATTAAAAGAAGATAAGGCTAACATACCTGGAACCATAGCGATTATTCCAGGTACAGAGTATATTTGTGATGGAACTTTTAACCACCTTCCAAACAATAAACTTAAAAAACCTACGACAACTGCTGCTACAAAACAGGCAAGTAAAACAAACGCACCCTCTTTATTAGGAAAAAAAACAAGCCAACCACTAAGTCCACAGATCGAAGACCAAAATAAATCTCGCCTAGGAACTTGAAACAATAAACCAAAGGTTAAAATTAAAGTCAGAGACATCAACATCTGAAACCAAAACGGAACCTCACTTATCTTTGCTGGAGAAAATTTAAAATTAGAAAATGCTTCTGTATTTGATGCAAAGAATGCGAAAAGATCGTGAGCCAAAAATATAGGTGTCGCCATAGCTAACAGCACCAGTATACTCTTTGTTAACTTCACCATTCCTGAAACAAAGTTATGGTCTGCTAACTCTGATACTGCAGTTGTAATTGAAAGCCCCGGAACCAACATCAACAATGGCCCTATCCAAATAAGTGAAGCCGGAAAACCTAAAAGAACTTCAAACAACAAAGACATAACTGATATTACAAATACAGAACCAAAAACATAGAAAACACCTGTGAAACCTCTTTTCTTAAAAAATGGCTTTATGACCAAAGACATAAATGCAGTCAAAACACCACTTAACAGCGCTGGAATAAGAAGACCTCCTTGCAACAAAGACCCACTTGTTCCCATAAGCAAACAAGCCGCCAACATAACCGAAGAAGTATATATAGGCTTTTGAGACAACAGCTCATCAAGCGCATTCATTCCACCAGCAAAACTCATTTTATCAGACTCGACTCTGTCTATAATGGCATCAACTTCTCTTAGGGCGTACAAGTTGATAGAACGCTCACAGGTCCTTCTTAAACCCGATGCCGTGAGCTCTTTATTGTCATGACCAACTAAGCTCACAAATACGGCTGATGGCGTTGCAAAGACCTCTAGCTTAAAACCATGAGAACTTGCGACCTGAATAAGCTTAGACTCAAGCCTAGATGTTGGTCCGCCCATCTCAAGATATAAGGTCCCTGCATTAAGCAAAAAGTCCTTTAACAACTGCATTACAGTATTTGGCTTAATTGATATCTGCACATGAGCCTCTGTCATTGGGCTTCTCCTTGATTAATTCGCATAAAAGCCTCAACTCTCATCAAAGCAGAAAAGTGCTATACTTTGTTCTAAGGAGAAAACAAGAGTTTTTTTAGCTAAAAACGCTCTTTTCTAGACCCTATGATTAAATTAATTATATTTAAGATAGAAAACAGAGAACACATCGCTTCTTTCATATTTTAAAGGCCTAGATTAGACTAAAGGCTATGAACAACTATTTTATGATCTGCACGAGATGCCACAAACGAAACGAAGAGAAACTTGGTCACGAAGAAAATGCTATTTTTTATCGAGGGAACTTTAAAAAATTCAAAACAAAGCTTTTGGGAGAAATTGGATTAGACAAATACAAAGCAACAAGAGTGAATTCAACGTCATGCCTGGGACACTGTCCTCCAAACCAGATCCAATGCATACATATTAAAGAAGGTACTATTACGGACCTCCCAAGGGTCCATCACAACTTAGACACAAATGAATGGGTTGATTACCTAGACAACAAACTTACAAACTAAATCTGAATTTTTAAACCATCCGAAGGCTCAAATCCAATCCTCTTTAAAGCCTTAGGTATTCTATTTAATATTTTGGAGATTTTATGAAGAGCCTGAGCCTCTACATTAAGACCAATCTTCTGAGACTCGAGGTCAATAAAAACCTCTTCCACTCCCTTTATTTTCATCAAAGAAGAACGCAAGTCATTCTCACAACTGACACAGTTTGCTGATTTGGTCTTGAACAAGATATGAGCTCCATCAAAAACAGTCTTTTCTGCTTTCACTAACTTGCCTAAATAGTCAGAATTTAAAGCATTTTTCTGGCTCATACCACAAGCCAAGCTCTGCAATGCAAGCATATGAACCAATAAAAAAATCAACAATCTCATAATTTACGTCTTTTTCTAATATTTTTTTCTTATATACAGTGTCTTATCGACCTCACTAATAATCTCATGGTCTGTATTTTTGATCAAAACTTTCTTGTCAAAATAGACCTTTTCACCCTTATCTGCCCGACTTTTAATCTCTCCCAATTCCACTTCGTTCCATTCAAAATCAGCATAGACAGGAGTTTTACCAGGTTTTTTAAAATTAATGGATGCAGCCTTGTCCCATACAATATAATCAGGTCCCAATATCTGCATGAGCATCAGCATATAAAAAGGGTCCGTCATGGCATACAATGATCCACCAAACTGAGTCCCTACAATGTTTCGATTCCAGATATTTAGATCCAACCCAACCCGCATCTTATGAAAATCTGACTCAATACTTTTCACCCTAATTCCGGCCCCTCGAAAAGGCCTCCATAAGTTAATCAGCTTTATTTTAGCCCACATCGGCAACTTATCTAATTTGTTCCAAATTTTTATCATATTCTTCTACTTTACACTCTTCCTACACAATTGCTGAAACTAGCTCTTCAAAATCTAAAAGCTCAATGCTTTTTTCTTTTAGATAATCTTCATTATAAAAACGCGCTGCTGATCTCTTTGCTCCATCACACAAGAAAGTCACAACAGTTTGCCCTAAACCCATTTTCTTACCAGCATACACGGCACCTAATAAATTAAGCGCACTGCTACCACCAAGCTTAATACCATCTTCTCTTTCAACATACCTCATGAGTGATAATATAGCTGAATCAGAAAAGGATACAGCCTTATCAATTTTAGCTTTTTTAAAATTTTCTGTTAGTCTCATAATCCCAATACCTTCGGTAATGGATCCACCCTCTGACTTAAATTCCCCTGACTGAACATAGGAACACAAACCCGAACCCTTAGGGTCCACAAGAAAAACTTTTATTTTAGCATTTTGATTTTTTAAATAATTTGAACAGCCCGAGATGGTCCCTCCTGTTCCTGCTACACTCACAAAACAAGTTATTCTTTTGCTTGTTTGCTTCCAAATCTCAGGCCCTGTGTTTTCAAAGTGTGCTTTAAAGTTACTAAGATTTTCAAACTGATTGGCCCACCAAGCATTAGAATGCTTTTCTGAATAGATCCTTGCCTGATGATAAAAATGCTCATCACTAGAAAATGGACATGGATCCACTAAACTTAACTTATCCGCATAAAAACTTAAGTCATTTTGCTTATCTAAAGACTGGCCCTTGGGCATAAACAAGTGAACTCTATATCCTAAAGACTTTCCAATCACAGAGAGGCCAATTCCAGTATTACCAGCAGTCCCCTCTACAATCCAATTTCTAGGACGCAGCAACCCAGATTCTGCTGCATCTAAGATCATCTGAAGAGCAGCCCTGTCTTTAATAGAGCCACCAGGGTTCATAAATTCACACTTTGCCAAAACACTCCCACCAATGAGTCTTGAAAGACTTTTTATCTCTAACAGGGGGGTTTGGCCTACTAATTTTTCCATATGATCCTCATAGCTTTTCAATCGCCTTATTCTAAAATATCAATTTTTCCCTAAGAATTAAGTTTTTTTGGCATTAAGCTTGCTTATTTATAGCTATGAAAGCTCTAAACGCACGTATCAATACAAGTCAAAAGAACCAAAAAACTTCACATTATATGAAGCTACTCTGTACACCCTTGATCTTATTATCATTTTTAGGATGCTACAACGAGCTTGAAAATGTAGAAAACACAGACAATTGCTTTAAAAACTGCCAAACTTCAGCTGAAGGTGACATTTTAGGCGCCCAGTACTTTCATTTTGGGTCTTCACACCACAATATTGACCCTAATACTATGGTCGAAGTTATGGACGAAAACAATCAAGTTACTCTGGTCCCTAAGCCTACAAGAAGACAAAATAGACCCCACACAACAATTCCAACAAGTAAAGAGATCGGCATAGACAACCCTAATTACATAATTGCCCCTAACATTACTCATATTCTTTCAGAGCAAGAAAAGGCAAACATAACTAAAACCGTAGACGATATATATGATCCAGCTATTGAGATTATTTTTAAAGTTGGTTTAAAAAACGCTATTTTAGATGAAGCAGATTTTAATGATCCTCATATTGTTCAAGCTTTTCAAAGCCTCATTCAACTCTATGCTCAACTAGCAAGTGATCACAGGTACATCACGCACGGTAAATTTGCATCTCTTTTGGGTTCAGCAAATCAACTTATTTATTACGCTAGTAAAGTTTCGCAGTTTCATCATATGTTTGAAAACTCAGAGCTTTATGCAAGTATGATCAAAATAGTTAAAGCTGAAGAGACCTACAAAGATTATAGCCAACAATTAAGTTATACTTCTGTGCAAACCCTTAGGACCCTAGGACATGTTGTCATTCACGGAGCAGATAAAGGACTTAGCGAAAAACACAGGAGCAATATCCTCAGCCTTTACACAAATATCTTACGAGAAAACTCAACATTCTACCAAGAAGCAGGAACTGAAAATAAAATAGAAGCTGTAAGGGATGCTTTTTTTGCGGCAATCTGGACTTTAGAAAGATACAACCCCCAAATGACAATAGATTTAACCGGAAGAAGCTATACAGAATGGACTCATGAAAAAAAACAAAATATGTTCCCTACACCCCTTGGTGTAGATCATAAACTTCAGTATTTATTTTATTGCACCAACAACACATCTAGCTTTTGCAATAGATACATTGGTCACATTCCAAACTTTATTGCTAACTTCAAAAGCCTTAGAGGCTTTAACAAGTTAACAGAAAATGCACATAGCTTATCATCACAAATTAAAATTTATATTTTTAATTCGGGATACGATTACTACACTTACTCTTGTATTTTTGAACCAAACCTATGCACTTCATTTTATGAAAAATCAGGAGACATTCCACCTTCTGGCGGGTCTTACTATTGGAAACAAAAAACCCTCATTACATACAACAGACCAAATGATCAAAAAACAGACATAACAGACAGTGTCTTTTTTCACGAATTCATGCATTTGCTTGAAGGAGCTTATCTTGCTCCTAATCTAGTCTTTACAAGCGC
>CALGNA010000079.1 GCA_937958795.1 uncultured Bdellovibrionales bacterium
GATGAAGGTGAAGCCAAGCTCTTCTTTACCAAAAATGGATTTGATTCTATAAAATCTAGCATTAAAACCCAATCTCATATTGGCCAAATTTTAGTTGAAAAAGGCTTTATTGATCAAAAAGAAATTCAAACGGCTCTTCTCAAATCCAGTGATCACCCCCTCACCGAGACTTTATTTAATGAAGGCCTGATAAGCCCTCATGCCATTGAAGTTGGACTTCAGCAGCAACTCGCCATTAGAGTGAGCCATTGGCTAAAAATGGATTTTTTAGAAATTTACTTTGAAGAAAAACACATACCGAGTCAAAAAAAACCAGTTAAACTCAATTCTCTCTCCATAAATCTACACGAATGGTTTTCAAATAAGTTTCAAACTCCTTCCATTAATAGCTGGCTTGCCTTTTGGGGAGAAGCAAAAATAAAAAAATCTTCAACCTGGGATCCAAAGTTTTTTAATGCACAAAACTTTGCACTTCTGAATTTTTTAAATTCAGATTTTTTAAAAAATAGTACTTCAGAAAAAATTGATACTATTCTTGAAAAATCTGGAAATGTCGATACAGCAACTCTTAAATCCCTTTTGTTTTTAGTTTCATGCAGACAACTTGATCTCGTCCCACCTGAAAAAGAACAACGAAGCTTTACAAATAGAACCAAGAAACTAACCAGTCTTCTTGAAAGCTATAAAAGCCTCAATCACTTTCAAATACTTGGGGTTACAAAGTCAGCTTCACAAGAAGAAATTCAAAAAAAATACCAAGAACTTGCAAAAGTCCTGCATCCGGATAAACTTGAAGCAGATGCTCCTAAAGAACTTCATAAACTGTGTACAGATGTATATTCTCTACTCGCTGAATCCTATGATATTCTAAAAAATAGTGACAATAAAGCCAAATATCTCAAAGAACTAGATCAAAAAGAAAACCAAAAAGGCTTGGTAAAAGAAACAACACTTGCTTCAATATACACATTGCTAACAAACAACAAACACCAAGAAGCATATGACAGTTACACAGAAAACAAATCCCTTATTGCTAATTCAGAAAGAGCACAAGTTTTAAAGCTTTGGTCACAAATGAAAATTCCTGATCAAAGAAAAAACATGAATATTCATGCCCTTGAACAAAAATTAGAGTCTTTTAGTTTAGAAACAAAACACAGTCATGAATATATCTTTATACGAGGACTTTGGAAAAAGATGAAAGGACGCCCTGATAGTGCTTATCAAGATTTTAGAAAATGTCTTATGAGTGCTCCAGAATTTGCTCCAGCTAGACACGAGCTAACTCTTCTAAAACAATATGGCCAAGATAATACTAGCCCTGGGTTTTTAAGTAAGTTATTCAAGAAAAAATCAGGCTAATTTTACTTAGATAGGCAAAATTACTTTAATTAATAAAAATCTGCTTCAAAATCTGAAACAGCTATATCATCTACATCAGTAAGTGTAGACGCCGCATAAAAACTATCTACGGCTTCTATATTTTCAGCATTGACCCCTTGGAGCAAACTCTCCTCATTAAACTTATTCACACCTTGGGTGTTCATCACATAAAGTCCAAAACAAAGGAGAAAAATACTAAAAAGACTTCCGCCTAACTTTAACTTACCGTAATTTTGATGACTCTCTAGTCCCCTTGGCTTTTCAAGCAACTGCTTTAGATCATACTTCAAATCTAAATCCTGCTTGTTCTTAGTTAGACTTTTTTTAAATCCATCCTCATTCATAAACTTATTCCTTTTTCTAAAAGCTCTTCTTGAACTCTTTTTCTTGAAACAGAAATCCGACTCTTCACTGTTCCAACAGAGATTTTCAGACTTTTAGCAATCTCATCCATAGTCCATTCCTCTAAAAAATAAAGTACAAACACGGATCTTTGCTTAGGAGATATATTTTGTATAGCAATCAAAATCGCCTTATATTCTTCTGAAAATTCAGATCTCCCTTCAATATAGACTTCTTTTTCATCATTTATACTTTTAAAACTCAAAAACTTTAGCCGTTTATAATCTAAAAATTTTCTTACAGATACCTTTACCAACCAAGCTTTTGGATTTTCTATTTCATAAGCCTTTGTTCCAAGCTTATAAAACTGTATAAAAGCCTCTTGCAAAAAATCTTCATGAACTCCACTGGACTCAAGACGAAACAAATAGTTTTTTAAAAACTTAGCATGTTGATTATAAATATCTTCACAATACTTCAGAAGCTGATGATTCATACCATCAGCTTCTATTTGATAAGACCAATTGGTCAAGACTTCTGTTTTCATGAGTAAACTCTTTTATGAGTTCTTTTTGCCTTTCTTTTTATCTTTTTTTCTATTTTCTCTTTCTTTCTTTTTTGACTCTCTCATTGCTTTTCGTTCTGCATGTTTTTCTGAACGTTTCTTAGCCAGCTGGATAAGTTGATCTTTAGTTAATAAAGCTCGAGCTTTCATTTTTTTCTCAAACTGTAAATCCAAAAGACTCATTTTTAAAGGCTTATGTCTTGTATGAATAGCTCTCAAATCACTTTCTGAAAGCTTATAACTGTCAGA
>CALGNA010000080.1 GCA_937958795.1 uncultured Bdellovibrionales bacterium
GCTAACTCCGTATATTGAGTCTCAAACATGGTATGGAGAGTTTGGAACATAGGACCGGTAACGTTCCAGTGATAATTATGCGTCTTTAAATAAAGGCTATAGCTGTCAGCAAGTAGGTGTGAGAGGTCTTTTGCGATCATTTTTCTGTGTTCTTCTTTGATTCCGATATTTATTTGCATCTGTTTGTCCTATAAGTTTTATTCGTTTGATTGATGAGTCATTGGTGTAGCCAAAGTTTATTTGAAGCTCAATAGTCTGATCAAATGGTTTAATAGTCAGATTTGATAGCTTGTTGAATGGGAATATTAATTGAGGACCGTAATCAACTAAGTAAAATTATAATGGCACATGCACTAAAAGGTTGATTCGTAAGAGAAAAAACCATAACTCTCTAAGTAATTTCACAACTTAGGGTTGAGTGTTCATGATTAAAAAAGTTCTGGGAGGCCTTTTAGGACTAGGTGTTCTTATTGGTTTTTCTCTATTCGTGTATCTCTATGCTAATAACAAACTTAGTGTTTGGTATAATAAGGGCTATCAGCCTGTTCAACCGTTGCCATTTTCACACAAGCAACATGCTGGTGATTACAAGATTGATTGTAAGTACTGTCATACATCGGTGGCTGTTTCGCGACATTCATCTGTTCCGAGCTTGAACATATGTATGAACTGTCACCAGGTCGTAGCAACTGGAAGTAAGTTTATACAAACTCTACAAGATCATTATTTCAATGATAAGCCAGTGTTATGGGAGAAGGTTCATTTGCTGCCTGATTTTGTTAAGTTTAATCATGCTGCTCATGTTAGAGCAGGAAAGCAGTGTCAGACTTGCCATGGGCCTGTTGAAAAAATGGAAGAGGTTTATCAGTACTCTGATTTATCTATGGGTTGGTGTGTAAATTGTCACAGGAGGCCACCTGACTCTTATCTGGACGAATGTGTTGTTGGTGAAAAAAATCAGATTGCCGCTACAAATCGTTGTCAAAGTGATCAACCTCAGCAGGCTCCAATCAACTGCGCCACTTGTCACTATTAATAAGGACTTTGAAGAGACATGATTAAAATTCAGAACAGAGGTTTCTTATGAGCCAAGAAAAAATAGAAATAAAAAATTCATTAGGTGATCTAAAGTCAGATCATAAGACAGAAGTTAAGCCATCATCAAATTATTGGTTAAGTTTAGAGCAGTGGCAGAACGATGAAGAGTTTGTAAAAAGAGCTCAAGAAGAGTTTGTTTCTTCTCCATTAAAAACAGACGATGAGCAATCAGGTTGGGCTAGGCGAGAATTTTTAATGCTCATGGGAGCCAGTGTTGCATTGGGAACAGTCGGTTGTGCTAGAAGGCCAGCCGAAAAAATTGTACCTTATGTGAAGAGGCCGCCTGAAATTATACCTGGTCTAGCAAACTACTATGCTTCTAGTTTTTATGATGCTGGTGATGTAGTTGGAACAGTTGTTAAGACCCGAGAAGGTCGACCTATTAAGTTAGATGGAAATAAGTTTTTTCCGGGAACTGGCGAAGCATTGTCAGCACGTGGACAATCAAAAATCTTGAGTCTTTATGACCCAGACCGTTTAACGGGACCTGTTGAGCATTTACTAAATGCTAAAAAAACGAACAAAGATGTCCTAACAACATCTTGGACACAGGCTGATAAGAAAGTTAAAAAAGCCCTTAATAAAGGTGGAGTTGCTGTTTTGATGGGGTCTTCTCCGCAGATGACAACAGCAGGCTTGGTTAATAAGTTTACAGAAAAGTTTGATGCTAAGGTTTATCGATGGAGTCCATTTTCAAAAGACCTAGAAAAGAAGGCTTATGCATCGGTTACAGGTTCGTCTAATATACCAACTCCTCACTTTGATAAAGCTAAGCTCATATTTTCATTGGGATCTGATTTCTTAGGCTCTGATCCGGGTAGTCTTTCTGCTACAAGAAGCTTTTCAAAAAATAGAGACATCTCAGGTTCTATGTCTAAGTTGATTCAGGTTGAATCAACATACACTCTTACGGGTTCTAATGCAGATGAAAGAACAAGTGTTAAGGCCTCTGAACTATATCGAATAGCTGTTAGATTGGTTAAGATTATTAGTCGAAAGTTAGATGTATCTATTGATTTTGATGTTAATTATAAAGAGATGCTAGGTTCTAAGTACGGGCTTTCTGAAGAAATTTTAGGTTATACCGAAAAGTGGGCTCAGCAATTATTAGAAAACAAAGGCCAGTCTTTAGTTGTTACTGGAGCATTAGAGTCTCAAACTCAAGATGCTCTAAAGCTTCAAGAAGCTGTGATTGTCTTAAATAAATTATTAGGCAACTTCGGCAAAACCTTGGTTTGGAGTGCAAAGAGAAGAGACCTAGATGGTTCAACTCAGCAGCTTAAGAGTTTAATTGCAGCAATGAAAAGCGGAGAGATTAAAACTCTTTTCATTCATTCTGAGATCAATCCAGTTTACTCCTCTGCAAAAAGCCTTGGGTTTTTAGATGCATTAGCGAATGTTGAGATGGTTGTGTCTTTTGCTAGTGATTTAAATGAGACTGCCTCTGCGTCAAACTTAGTTTTACCTGACGATCATCCTATGGAAAAATGGTCAGACCTATCAAGCCATAAAGGTTTATGGACCATTCAACAGCCAACTATTGAAGCTATGTATAATACAAGGTCTTTTGAAGATTCTTTGCTGTTGTGGATGGGTCAGAAAACAAGTTGGGATGATTACTTTAAGCAAATTTGGAAGAGCAGAGCTTCAAGTTCAGATGTCTTAAATTTTGGTGCTTTTTGGACGAAGTTTTTACAGACGGGCGTTTGGGATGTGCGTTCTGGAGAGTCTTCTCCTTCATTAGTCTCTGGATTTAGTTTATCAGAACCAGAACAGCCAGTAAAAGAAGAAGAGCTTTCAGTCTACAGAACTATGGGTCTTCAGGATGGGTCTATGGCCAATGTTTCTTGGCTTCAAGAGTTCCCTGATCCCGTAACAAAAATCTGTTGGGATAACTACCTATGTGTATCTCCGGCTTATGCTAAGGAGCATAAGTTAAAAGAAGGGCATATAGTAAAACTGTATACAGGAAGAGATGCTGGTTTGCTTAAGGCCTATTTGCATAAAAAACATGACAGCCACGGCTCGAGTCACGGCTCTGGTCATAGTGCACCAAAGGTAGAAAAGCCAAAACTAAACTTTATAAAAGTGCCTGTTCACATTCAGCCAGGACAAGAAGCTCATACATTTTCTTTGGCTTTAGGTTATGGTCGTTCTTCAGCCGGAAAACTAGGAACTGGTGTTGGGGTTAATGCTTACGAGCTTATCCAGGCTTTGGACAACGGACAGCTTCAATACGCAGGTTTAGATGTAGCAATCGTAAAAACGAATGAAAAAGAAACCTTAGCCAATGTACAGGGCCACCATAGCATGGAAGGCCGACAAATTGTTGTTGAGGCTACTTTAAGTGACATTTTAAAAGATCCAGAAGCGGGATACCATGGACATAAAGTTTTTTCCATATGGAAGGACTTTGGTTACGAAGGCCGTAAATGGGGAATGTCCGTTGATTTAAATAAGTGTACAGGTTGTTCAGCTTGTATGGTTGCTTGTCAGTCTGAAAATAATATTCCTGTTGTTGGTAAAAAGAACGTTATCAATGGCCGTGAAATGCATTGGATTAGGGTGGATAGATACTATACGGGAGACCCAGCAAATCCAGATACAGTTTTTCAGCCTCTTATGTGTATGCATTGCGATTTGGCACCCTGCGAAACAGTGTGCCCTGTATTGGCAACTGTTCATGGAGATGAAGGCACAAACGATATGATCTACAATCGTTGTGTTGGAACAAGGTACTGTTCTAATAACTGTCCTTACAAAGTAAGAAGGTTTAACTGGTTTAATTACAATCATAAAAAAGAAGAGAGTCCTCTTGATTTAGCTATGAATCCTGAAGTTACAGTCCGTTCGCGTGGTGTGATGGAAAAATGTACTTTTTGTATTCATAAAATTAAAGAAGAAGATCTTTTGGCTAAAAATGATAACCGTGAATATAAAGACGGGGACATTAAGACAGCATGTCAGACAACTTGCCCAACTGAAGCTATTATTTTTGGTAACTTGAATGATTCAGAAAGTAAGGTTGCTAGGCTTCATAGAGAAAAAAGAAGTTATGACCTTTTGGAAGAGTTGAATACGAGGCCTTCAGTTAAGTATATGACAAAAGTAAGAAATACTGTTCGTGTTAAAAGTCATGGTGGGAAGGCACATAAGTCTAACCATTCACCTAAAGAAAAACATATTGAAAAGGCTGCCCACGGAGCGGGACATGGGGACGGGCACGGAGATGGGCATAGTTCAGATTCGCATGCTCCTAAACATGATGGTGCTCATAATAAGCCAGCCACTGAGACTCACAAGGAGCATCATTAATGAGTGACATAAAAAGAAAGCTACTCGTGCGTGGCGATAAAAGCTTTAAAGATGTTTCTGATGATATCTGTAATTTAGTAGAAAGAATGCCAGGTTTTAAATGGGTCGGTGGGTTCTTAGGAGCTAAGTCTCTCTTCTTGTTTTATCTAACAGTGATAGGAATTATTGTTACGACAGGTATGGGTTTGATGGGTGTGAACCACCCTGTTGGTTGGGGAACTGATATTGTTACTTTTGTATTTTGGGTAGGGATTGGTCACGCAGGGACATTGATTTCTGCTGTTCTATTTTTGTTTAGGCAGAAGTGGAGAACTTCAATTGCAAGGTCAGCAGAGGCCATGACTGTATTTGCGGTTATGACGGCTGGTATTTTTCCAATTATTCATACAGGAAGACCGTGGTTGGCTTATTGGTTATTTCCTTATGCAAACCAACGTGGCCCATTATGGGTTAACTTTAGATCTCCATTGTTGTGGGATGTCTTTGCCATATCGACCTATGCAACGGTTTCAATTGTTTTTTGGTATATTGGAATGGTGCCGGATTTAGCAACTTTAAGAGATAGATCTAAAAATGTTTGGAGAAAGCATATTTATGGAGCTTTATCATTAGGTTGGAGGGGATCTGCAAAGTCTTGGACTCATTATGAAATGGTCTATTTGTTACTAGCAGGACTTTCAACTCCTCTCGTGTTGTCGGTTCACAGTATTGTATCTTTTGACTTTGCTGTTTCGCAATTGCCGGGGTGGCATACAACAATTTTCCCGCCCTATTTTGTAGCAGGGGCCATCTTTTCTGGTTTCGCCATGGTGATCACCCTCATGACTATTATGAGAATCGCTTATCCTAAATTTAAAGACTATATCACTTTAGATCATATGGAGCTGATGAATAAAGTCATTATGACAACTGGTATGATGGTTGGTTATGCCTATGCTTCAGAGTTTTTTATAGCTTGGTATTCGGGTTCAAAGTATGAGGTCTATGCTTTTAGTAATAGAGCCTTTGGTCCTTACTGGTGGTCTTATTGGATCATGGTGACTTGTAACGTTTTTATTCCTCAAGTTTTTTGGTTTAAGCGTTTTAGAAGAAGTATTCCAGTTATGTTTGTTGTCTCAATTTTTGTAAATATTGGAATGTGGTTTGAGAGATATGTTATCACTGTGACTTCTTTGCACAGAGACTTTTTGCCTTCAAACTGGGGGATGTTTAAAATGACATTCTATGACTTTGGAGTGCTGATTGGAAGCTTTGGTATGTTCTTAACTTTGTTCTTACTTTATACGCGCCTTGTGCCGGCTGTAGCAATTGCTGAGGTGAAACCTGTTTTGCATGTAGGAAAAGAAGAGGAGGCAACTCATGGATAATCATGATTCTAATGAAGTCGTTTCTGAACAAAATGCATCTGCTGATGTAAAGTCTGAGAAGAAGCTGGTTAAAGAGAGTAAGAATAAAGTAAATAGGCTTAAAAAAAATAAGCCTAAAAAAACCAAGTCTTCAAACCATACGGGCGGAGTCATGGGAATCTGGGATGATGACCATAAGATTCTTATCGCAGCTAAAAAGGCTAAAACTTTTGGTTTTAAAAAACTCGATGCCATAACTCCTTTTCCGGTCCATGGGATGGAAGAGGCTTTAGAAATTAAGCGCTCTTGGATTCCTTATGTCACATTTATTATGGGTGTTGTTGGTTGTGCAGCAGGAGTTTGGTTAACATGGTGGACTTCAGCTGTTGATTGGCCAATTAACGTAGGAGGAAAACCTATGTGGTCTCTGCCTGCTTTTATGCCAATTATTTTCGAAGTTACTATTTTATTTGCAGCGCACTCATCTGTTTTAGCACTTATAGTTGCCTGCGGTTTGCCTAAGATCAATCCACCAGTGGTTGACCCTGATCTTACAAGTCATAAGTTTGGTTTATTTGTTCCTGAAAATGATGAAGGTTTTAGCTTTGAAAGAGTCGAGAAGATTTTTAAAGACTTAGGTGCTGAAAAAATTCATCGAGTGGAGAGGTATTGATGAAAACTAGATTCGCTTATGTTCTTAGTTATATCCTATTTTTCAGTTTTCTCTCTATTGGTTGTTCAAAAGACAAGAGGCAGACCAATTGGGAGCCTATTCAGAATATGATAATAGGACCAAATATTAAATCTCAAGACCATAGAAAATCATCTGAGTCTGGTGCTGGTATGTTGAAGCCTCCGGCAGGAACTGTCCCAATGGGTAAGAAGCCTTACCCGTATAAAGGGCAACCAGAAACTGCAGGTAAAAATTTGAAAAATCCTTTGGTAGGACTCACTCCAGAGGAAGAAAGGATTTGGAGTGATAAAGGGGCTTCTGCCTATGGAGCTTACTGCGCGCTTTGCCACGGCAGTACAGGAAGAGGTGATGGTCAAATTGCACCTAAAATGTCTATTAAGCCACCTACTTTGCTGAGTAACAAAGTAAACAACTTTTCAGATGGCCGCATATTTCATATTATTACTGATGGTCAGGGTGTGATGGGCTCTTATGCTCTTCAGATGTCTGATTGGAAAACTAGGTGGGCTGTTGTGAATTATATAAGAGGTTTACAAAAACTTTCGGCATCTCAAAACTCTTCTGTTAACCCTAATGCTACTGATAATTAAAAGGGACTATATATGAGTCACGATCATCCGGTACACGTACCAGCTCCTGGAGAATTTAAGCCTTCTCAAAACTTGAAAACAATTTGTGCTGTTTTTATGTTTTTAGGAATATTGGCTTTGGTTTTTGGAGCATTTTCACAACCTGCACGTATTTGGTTGTCTACACTTACAAGTTTTTATTATTTCATGTCCATTTCTATAGTTTCACTATTCTTTATATCTTTGCAGTATATTACTCACGCAGGGTGGGTTGTGAATGTTAGAAGAGTGTTTGAATCTATGACAAATTTTATCCCAATAGGTTTTGTTGTTGCCATAGTTATTGCCCTTTTAGGTGGAAGTCACCTGTACCATTGGATGGATGCTGAACATGTTGCTCATGATGCCATTTTAACTCACAAAAAAGCCTATTTAAATGTGCCTTTCTTTATAATTAGAACGGTTATTTTCTTTGTAGGTTGGATGCTTTTTAAAAAGGTAATCGTAGGTTGGTCTGTTAAACAGGATGAGTCTAAAGATGAATCTATTACGTTAAAGCTGATTCCAAAGTCAGTGATGTTTATTATTTTCTTTGCACTTAGTTTCTCTTTGTTTAGTGTTGATTTTGTTATGAGCTTAGAGCCTCACTGGTTTAGTACAATATTTGGGGTTTATGGTTTGAGTGCTGGCCTCCAGGCTGGTCTTGCCTTTGCTATTATTTTAACAGTATTTTTGATGAAAAAAGGCTTGTTAAAAGGTTTAGTTAATGAAAACCATCTTCATGATCTTGGTAAGTACTTATTTGGCTTTACTGTTTTTTGGGCTTACATAGCCTTTTCTCAGTTTATGCTTATTTGGTATGCTAACTTACCGGAAGAGACTATTTTTTACCAGCATCGTATGGAAGGTGCTTGGGCCCAGGTCGGATTGTTTCTGATTTTATTTAAATTTATTGTACCGTTTTTGGCTTTGTTAACTAGAAAAGCAAAGAGGTCTCCATACTTTTTAGTTGCAGTGAGCGTTCTCGTACTCGTTATGCATTATGTGGATCTTTACTTTATCATTTATCCAAATATTTTTAAGACAAGTGTGCCATTTTCTCTTTGGGAAATTTTAATTTTTGTTGGATTTTTGGGAGCTTTTCTTGGTTCATGTTTAAGTTTTCTTTCAAAAAATCCACTTGTACCAGTTGGTGATCCTCGCATAAAAGAGTCGACAAGCCATCATGTTACATATTAAGCTTTAGTTTATGTCAGCTGAAGGAAAACACATAGATATTATTCTGCCAGATGGCTCCAAAAGATCATTTGAGAGCCAACCAACAATACTCGATGTTGCAAACAATATTGGATCTCGTCTTGGACAAGATACTCTTGGTGGGTTTGTTAACGGCCAAAGTGAAATCAAGGATCTTAGGTTTCTATTAAATCATGGGGATAAGCTAGAGATTGTAACAACGAAAAGTGGAGACTCTGCTTTAGAAGTTATAAGACATTCGGCTGCACATGTGATGGCGGAGGCCGTACAGAAAATGTGGCCTGAGGCAAAAGTTACAATTGGGCCTGTTATAGACGGCGGATTTTATTATGACTTTGATATACCTGTTAATTTTCAGCCTGATGATTTAGTTAAAATAGAAAAAAAGATGTATGAGCTCATACATAAAAAGACTCCTGTAACACGAGAGGTTTTTACTAAATCAGAGGCTGAGAAAAAATTCAGTGAGCAGGGCGAAGCCTACAAGTTAGAGCTTATTCAAGACATTGCAGACACTGAAGAGATTTCAATTTATCATCAAGACTCTTGGTATGATCTATGTCGGGGACCTCATGTCCAACATCTTGGCCAGATTAAAGCCATTAAGTTAACAACAATTGCTGGAGCC
Source organism: uncultured Bdellovibrionales bacterium (assembly GCA_937958795.1). Lineage (GTDB taxonomy): Bacteria > Bdellovibrionota > Bdellovibrionia > Bdellovibrionales > UBA1609 > CALGNA01. The sequence goes on from CALGNA010000080.1 coordinate 8,908, forward strand.
TATTGGCGTGGCGATGAAAAAAATCAGCAACTCCAGCGTATTTATGGAACTGCTTTTTTTAGTCAAAAAGAACTAGAAGAACATCTTGCTCTGATTGAAGAAGCTAAAAAACGAGATCATAGAAAAGTTGGAAAAGATTTAGGGCTGTTTCACTTTCATCCCTATGCACCTGGTTCTCCTTTTTTTACACCTAAAGGAACTTTTATTTACAGGGCTCTTCAAGAGTATATGCAGTCACAATATGTTAAAAGAGGGTATCAAGAAGTCATGACGCCTCAGATATTTGACGTAGAGCTTTATAAGAAAAGTGGTCATTATGATAATTATGCTGAAAATATGTTTTTCAGTAATATTGATGATCGTAGTTTTTCAGTAAAACCAATGAACTGTCCTGGGCATTGTGTTTTATATAAAGCGGAAAAAAAATCCTACAGAGATCTGCCATGGAGAATTGCAGATTTTGGACGACTCCACAGGTATGAACGAAGCGGAACCATGCATGGTTTAACAAGAGTGAGAACCTTCTGTCAGGATGATGCTCATATATTTTGTACAATTGAGCAGTTACAATCTGAGATAACAGGCTTTATTGGCTTTTTAGATGAAGTCTATAAGGCGCTTGGGATGCCACACTATAAAATATCCTTGTCCACTAGGCCGGAAAAGAGAATGGGTTCAGATGAAGTTTGGGATCAATCTGAGGCTATTCTGAAGTCAGCACTTGATGAGTTAGGTTTAGATTATAAAATTAATGCTGGTGATGGGGCTTTTTATGGCCCTAAGCTTGATATTGAGTTTGTAGATGCTCTGAAGAGGCCATGGCAGTTAGGAACACTCCAGTGTGATTTTTTAATGCCTGAAGGCTTTGAGTTAGATTATGTAGGTTCAGATAATACGGCTCACAGGCCTGTTATGCTTCATAGGGCTATTTTAGGCTCATTTGAGCGCTTTATTGGTGTTTATTTAGAGCATGTTGGTGGAAAACTACCTACTTGGTTAAATCCAAATCAGGTTAGAATCTTGACTTTGACGGACCAGCAACTAGATTACGCCAATGAGCTTAAGCAAATGTTAATGTCTAAAAATATTAGAGTCCACATAGATTCTCGCTCAGAGAAGTTAGGTTTAAAAATTAGAGAATCACAGTTGGAGCGAGTTTCTTATATGCTTATTTTGGGCGAAAAAGAACAGACCCAGTCTAAAGTATCCTTACGTTTGCTAGACGGTAGTAACCACAACTTTATGGAAGTAGAAGAGTTTTTAGGTGTTATTCAGCAGGATATCAGTGAAAAGCACTTTCAATCTCCACTTATTTGTGCTTCATAATGTTTCATCTATTTTTGTTTAGTTTTTCATATATTATAAATCCATACCAGGAGGATAGTTATTAAAGGTAGAAGAGGAAGGGGTAAGCCCCAGCGTGATTTAGGTCACAGAACAAATTTCAATATTAAAGCAGCGAAGGTAAGAGTTATTGCTGATGACGGTGAAATGCTTGGAGTTCTAACAGTTCCCCAAGCAGTAGAAATAGCCCAAAATAAGGGTTTAGACCTGATTGAAATTGCTCCTCAAGCTGATCCTCCCACATGTAAAATTATGGATTATGGAAAGTGGAAGTATGAAAATAAGAAAAAAGCTGTCGAGTCTAAAAAAAGGCAAACAGTTATAGTTATCAAAGAAGTTCAAATTCGCCCTAGAACTGATGAGCATGACATGAATGTAAAGATGAAACATGCACAAAAATTCTTG
>CALGNA010000081.1 GCA_937958795.1 uncultured Bdellovibrionales bacterium
CCATTAAAGAAGGCCTAGAAAAGAAAACACAAGAACTCAAGGAAATGGCAGCACAAGATGCCTTAAGTGGTTCTAGTAACTCTGAAATGAATACTGACATTAGCCAGTACACCAACCTAAAACCTAATATAAGTGCTGAAAATAACACAAACTCATCTGATGAATCAGAATTTAAAAGCATAAGCCAATATTACACCATCCAAGTTGGTTCACACCAGGAAGAAGCAGATGCCGTAAATCATGTTTTGCAGCTCAAAAACAAAGGCTACAAAAGCTATTATTATATAAAAAATGTTAACGGCAGCCTGTGGTATCGAATTTCAATTGGAAAATATGAAACCTCAGAAGAGGCCCATAATTACAGAAAAAACCTGATCCTGGAAAACAAATTTCAAGACTCCTTTGTTGCCCACATAAAATAGCTACCTAAAATAAATAGAGCTCTATTGGCCTTGTCATAAATTCAGATAAAGGCCGTCTCTTGACCCTCCTTAGTCCTCATGATCCCTTTTTAAAATGGATCTACTACTTGATAAATTAAACCCAGAGCAAAAAGAAGCTGTCGAAAACTTTGACCAACACCTGATGATTTTGGCAGGTGCTGGCTCAGGCAAAACTCGTGTTCTCACACACAAGATGGCCTTTGGACTTCACAATGGCATTTTTGCACCTCATGAAATCTGGGCCATGACTTTTACCAATAAAGCTGCTCGCGAGATGTTGAGCCGGACTCAGGACCTATGCCAAGAAGCTTTTATTAATAGCAAGTCTAAACCTCAAATCGGAACCTTTCACTCCATTTGCGTCAGACTTTTAAGGGACCATATAGGTGTTTTAGATTACCCTTCAGACTTCAGTATTTATGATGGCTCTGATCAACTCAAAGTTGTAAAAAATGTTCTTTTGCAACTTAACTTAAATGATAAGACCTTTCCTGCTAAAAAAGTTTTATCGCAAATTTCTCAGCTTAAGCTTTTTAAAGAACAACGAAAAACAGCTGATGCCTTTACACTTAGCATGTTTGATTTATACGAAGAGCTTATGTTTAGAGCCAAAGCCCTAGACTTTACAGACCTTCTTATTAAAACCAAAGAGGTTCTTGAATTCGCTCCAGAAATTCGTGAGTACTATCAGGGCCAAATCAAACTCTTATTAATTGATGAGTTTCAAGATACCAACGAGGTTCAGTATAGCCTTATGTCTCTACTCAGAGGTCCCGAAACCCAAGTCTGTGTTGTTGGAGACGAAGATCAGACCATTTATACTTGGCGTGGAGCTAATATTGAAAATCTTTTTAAATTTGAAAAAGATTTTCCAAACTTTAAACTTGTAAAGCTTGAGGAAAATTATAGATCAACCTCTACAATAGTAGATGCTGCATCTGCAGTCATAGCAAACAATAAAATCAGAAAAGGAAAAGTCCTTAGAACAGAGAATCCTAAAGGTTCTAAAATTCAAATTCATGAGCTTAATAGCGAATATGATGAAGGGCGATTTATTGCGGAGCAAATTTCGCAACAATTTTTAGAAGGCTACAATCCAACTGACTTTGCTATCTTTTACAGAACCAATGCTCAGTCTCGAGTCCTAGAGGAAGAGCTTCGCTCCAGAAAAATTCCCTACCAAATTGTTGGTGGCTTAAAATTCTATGACAGAAAAGAAATTAAGGACGTTACGGCCTACTTAAAACTTATTTTAAATCCAAACGATGACGTGGCTTTTTTAAGAACTATTAATACACCAGCTCGAGGCATTGGAGCTACAACTCAAAAAAAGCTCATTGCATTTGCCCAACAATATAAAGTCTCACTCCTAACCGCAACTCAAACCTTTATCGACAGCAAGGGGGCCAACCAAGGTACTCTTGCTAAACTAGCAAACTACTTGCGAATCATTAGATCTTTACAAAAAGAAAAAACCAGTATGCCTAGCGAAGCTTATCATGCTGTTTTAGATCAATCTGGTTACTTGCAAGCCTTAAAAACTGAAAACAGTTTAGAATCAAAAGATCGTATCCAAAACCTTGAAGAATACGATAATGCGATTAAGCAATTTGAATTAGAAAATGATGGTGCACAGCTGATTCATTTTATTGAAGCCACGGCATTGCTCTCAGATATTGATGGCTACAGTGACACTGGCGGTCAGGTTACACTTATGACCTTTCATGTTTCGAAAGGCCTAGAATTTCCGGTCGTTTTTATGTGCGGAATGGAAGAAGGACTTTTTCCAAGTCAGCAGCGCTTAGATAATGATGTTGAACTTGAGGAAGAACGAAGACTCGCTTACGTAGGAATGACCAGAGCTGAAAAACTTTTATTTATGACTCACGCAAGGAAAAGAAGACTCTGGGGACAAGAAACATCCTACCCACCTAGTCGTTTTATAGAAGAAATCCCAGAAGAGTATGTTGAAAGAAAATCAAAAGTCTTAAGACCTAGTTTTTTATCCGATGGATACCAATCTAATCGTGGCACATTTGGAAATAATAGCTCAGACTGGGATGCCCCAAGCTCAACAGGTTTTGCTAAAACCGGGTTTGATGACAGTGACTTTAACCAAGAGGACCCTGAATCTCTCCGATCTGGGATGAAAGTAAGACATCCTATTTTTGGTGTTGGCTCTATTTTTCAAATTGAAGGTCAGGGAGATTTTCAAAAGGTCAGCGTTATGTTTAAAAATAAAACTTTAAAGAAGTTTGTTTCAAAACATGCCCGGTTAGAAGTTCTTTAAAAAACCTACCTACAAAAACTCATTCCAAAAAGGAATTTTTGGAATTGAGAGATCTTGATCTAAAATCTTATTCTCTGGTCCACCAATATAAAACCTAAGATTTAAACTCACACATATAATATCAGACTGCATAACAGAATAAATGGGGTTGTCTGATTGCATTGGCAAAGACGATATATATTTGTGCCCTTCTGACATAAGGGGAATCAGCACTGGTGCATTTTTGTATATGACATTAAAGACACTTAATCTCTCATTTAATGAACCAGGCTTTTTGCCCCAAACATCAAGCCATAAGTCATTTAGCTCAATATCTAAAAGAAGGCCTTTATAAGGTGCCTCAAATAAATAGCGAAGTTTTTCATCAGATACTTTTGTTAAGTCAGATAGTTTTTCAGAATCAAAACTACCTGACTTATACAGTTCTAATAAATCTGGAGGGAACTTAAATTGATATAAGTTTTCTATTTGCTGTAAGTTCAATTTTATTGAAGTTTTGTTGTATCGTGTAAGTAGTCTATAATTCCAGTATGAAAATTTCCATGATATGAATTATAGGGAAAAATCTTTAAATCTAAATGTCCACTTGATGCTGAGTCACTAATATATCCGGGCGCATTAACTAAGATTAATTCAACCCCAGTTGGCGGCTCCCCAACGAAAACTGGATCTATAATACTAAATTTATTAAAACAAGATAACTCAGGGCTTAATCCATCAATTTCCACAATATGGTAGTCAGAAGCCCATAGACCAATGTGAAATTTCTTTTGAATTTTATTTGTGATTTTTGTTAAATTAATACAGGAGATTCTGTTATAAAAAGCTTGGCTCTCTGTCTCATCTGCTAAACATCGCAAATAACTCATAAGTCCACACATATTTATGCCTGAACCTGTTAAGCCAGATATAGCATCCTCTACTATTTGGTCTAAATTGATATCCTCTTTTTGATATGAACCTGTTCCCAGACTAGTATACTTTGTCAAAGATTGTTGATTTCCAAAGTCCATCTCATTCTCTAAACTGCACTGTACATTTTGAAAGTTCTCAACCTGACATTCCTGTCCATTTGCGTTTGAAGCAAAAAACATAAGAACCGATATAATTTTTATAATATTCATCATTTTTATGATCTCCATTTTATAATCTCTAAGAAAATTCAATCTTCGTATGGCTTGGTTTTAAACAGAAGCCTACTGCCTTTGAAAATAATTCATTAATAATTACTGTCAAAAAATGAGCCACGTACAAACACCTAAAATTTACTTTACTTTACTTTACTTTACATAAGAAAATAATTACCATTTATACTACATAAGGGTTTCTTCATGTCTGTAAAAATTTCTCTATTGGCTTTTTTGTTTTTTACGAGCTTATCCTGTACCACTCTCTCTGAGGTCTCAAATAAAACCAACCAAAGACATATTGCCGGACAAGGGGAGCCAACCAGGCTAACACTAAGCCTCTATGATATAAAATTATCTCACATTGAAATCTTAATAAACGAAGCAATTCTAGAGTTGGACCCTTCAAATGAAACCAACCAGCAAAAACTTGAAATTTCTCATTTACAGCTTGATCGGGCTGTCCTTAGGACAAACTTGCAGGTGTTAGCAATGGAGCAAGAAATAAAGTCCCTTGAAACTAAATTATCAACATTAAGAGAAGATTCAGAAAAAACTCAAGCCTTATTAAAAACTGTCGACGCGTTTTCAGAATTCGTAATAAACCCTGATTCAGCTGTTTCTAAATGGGCTCCTCATACAATAGACATTAATGATAGACCAAGAAATATTTTTAGAGATCATTACAATCCTGTCGTATATGGATTAGAAGAGCAAAAAGACTTTACAGAACTCTGTGGGAATAATTTAAAGATTAACGACTTAATATCTTATATTAAATCTAATAATGATGGCCTGTTAGATAATATCTTTCAAAAATGCTCCAATATTGCCTCTGGAAAAACCATATTAACTCTTATTTCCAACCGTAGCCCTGCCATATTCAATGGTCCCTATTTTTCATCTTTTGGATTTAAAATACAAAGCACGAATGATTACTCCTTTCCCGAAAGGTACAATTGTGCAAAACATAGCTTTGGGGGTAATAGCATTCTTTCTTGCCCTAAAATTAACTTAATCGCTATTTATTGGGGTTCTTAGACAAAGCTGACCTTACAAAGCTAAAATAGTTTAATATCTGCATCTATACATTTTGCTTAAAATTGACTAGATATCAGTATGTCAAAATCTCAAAACATCTCTATTATCTATCGATCAGACTCAGAAGACGTTTATCACTTCTGCCAGAAGATCACCTCTACCCTCGAAGCTCGCTCCCATAAAGTCACTAAGTTCAAGCAATCTGACTCTAAAGTCGCTTCTGAAGCCTTTAAAAATAATAATCCGGACATGATTATTGTTGTGGGTGGTGATGGGACCTATTTAAGCGCTGTCAGAACACTCAATGGCCTTGATACCCCTATTTTGGGAGTTAACTTTGGGTCACTTGGCTACCTTACAGAAACTCGCAAAGAAGATGCTGAAATTCGTCTCGAGCAATATTTTAGTGGAAAACTAGAAAAGCGCCCTCGCAGCCTTCTTCAAGTACAAGGCGTGGATCGAGCTGGTGCTGTCTTGTTTCAAAAAGAGGTCTTAAACGATATCGTCCTTGAAAGAGGCGCAAGACCACAGCTGGTTTCCTTAGAAGTTAAGTGCAATGACAAAATTGTGTCTACAATTAAAGCTGATGGGCTCATCGTATCAACGCCAACTGGTTCTACCGCCTACAACCTAGCTGCTGGCGGGCCCATACTGCACCCAGAAGCCTCTGTCTTTACGGTAACCCCAATTGCTCCCCACAGTTTGACCTCTAGACCACTGGTTTTCCCTGATTCAGCCGTATTAAGCCTTGAGGTTTTAACCACTCAAAATCGTGCTCAGATTACTTTGGACGGAAGAACTCACAGCACTCTTAATGAAGGGATCACTTTAAAGGTTTCCAAATCACCCAAGACTCACTTTGTACTTAGAGACCCTAACAGAAACTACTTTGATATTTTAAAAGAGAAATTGAACTTCGGTGAGAGGTCAGGATGTTAGTTGATTTAAAAGTTCATCATTTTGCTCTTATGGACCAACTTCATATTCAATTTCGTGAAGGACTTAATATCCTTACGGGGGAGACCGGAGCTGGTAAATCAATTTTAATTAAAAGCCTCTCTCTTTTACTTGGTGCAAAGTCAGAAAGTAACATCATTCGAGAGGGCCACAACCAAGCTACAGTTGAAGGTTTTTTTGATCTATCAGGTCGTCCTGATATTATTAGCCACATTGAAAAACTGGGCATCCAAACCGAAGACAAAAGCCTCATTGTTAGAAGGGTTTTGTGTCGTAAGTCTAAAAATAGAACCTATGTAAATGGAAGCTTTGTAACACTTGAGGACCTAAGATCCATAACTTTTCCTTTAGTTGAAATGACCCAACACTCAGCCCCCTTACTTGAACTTACAAGCCAGCATGAAAGCCGTCAGCTTATTAGCCCACCCTATCAACGAGACCTTTTAGATATTTGGTCAAAGAGTCTTGAGATCAGAACAGAAGTAAGTGGATTACATAACAAACTTCAAAGTCTTATAAAGAAAAAAATAAAAATTGAATCAGAAGCCCAAGATAAAAATAAAATTTTAGATTATAACTTATTTCAGCTCAATGAAATCAAAGAACTCAACCCAACAATAAATGAACTTGATGAAATTGAGGAAAAACTAGTTTCGTCAAAAAGCCAACACAAGATTCAAAGTTATGTAGAATCCAGTCTTGAGCTTTTTTATCAAAAAGACCAATCCATACTCTCGCAAGTCACTCAAAATATAAAAGACCTAGAAGCACTTAACAGCCAAGTTCCTGCACTTAAAAACGTTGGGATCTCCCTTGTAAGCATCAATAGTATGATTGAAGACATCTCTCATGAGCTCCAAAATATCAACCTTGATGAATCAAGCCCTGAAGATATTGAAGAACTTGAATCCCGAAGAAGTCAGCTTATTAAATTATCCAAAAAACACGGTAAAAACCTCTCTGATGTTTTAGTAGCTAAAGAAAAACTCCAAGCAGAAATTGATGCTATTGAAAATCATGAAGAGCATCTTTTGCAATTAGAGACTGAAATCAACCAAACACAAGAAAACTACCAGAACCTTTGCCATAAACTCACTCAACTCCGAGAAGCCGGGGCAGATACTTTAGCTTCAGAACTCAATGAACAGCTCCAACAACTTAATATGAAAGGTGTTTTATTCCATGTAAACATGGAGCCTTCAAAAAATCCAAATGAGTTTGGACAAGATCAAATTGATTTTCATATAGGGCATAGCCATTCACAAAAAACTCAAGCTCTTAAAAAAGTCGCCAGTGGCGGCGAACTCAGTCGTATTCTCTTAAGCCTTAAGACTATTATGGGATCTAAAAACGAAAGGCCTCGAACGTGTTTGTTTGATGAAGTCGACACTGGGATCAGTGGTCCTACGGCTCAAATGGTAGGTCAAAAGCTCTTTGAAATTTCTAAGTACAATCAAGTCATATGCGTGACTCACCTTCCTCAAGTGGCATCCTTTGGAAAGCATCACTACTTGATTAGCAAACAGGAAAAAACAAATGACCTTGCTGAAAGTACCATTACTTACCTATCGCCCAAAGAGCGCACCTATGAAATTGCTCGTCTTTTATCAGGTGAAAGCATTACACAAACCAGCCTTAAACAGGCTGAAAGTTTGTTGAACTGAGTTTTAACTCCTCAAATATTTTACAATCTATTTAATCTTAGAATAAAGTCTGTAAGTCTTACAATTACATCACAACAAGAGTGAGCTTTTCCAAACTATGTCGTATTTAATTTTTCAAATGCGATTTATATTTTTTATATTTATTTTATTATTCTCAAGTACCCAGTCTTATGGTGGAAACCCACCTGTTTTGCTGATGAGAGAAATTTTTGACAACACCCAACATATTGAACAAGTTTTACATCAAAAACAAAGCTTTGGACCAACTAGCCTATTTAGAGCTAATACACTTTCATTTATGAATACCAGAATATCCAAAACTGATAACTACGAAAGCTTTCCGCTCTTTTTTAAATCATATATTGTTACAAGTAAAATCCCAGAAAAAAAAATACTGTTAATTGGAAAAGATACTTCTGGCTTAGAGCTTTTTATGAGTTTTGTAAAAGATAGAGGCGAAAACCCTATCATTAGAATTGGGGCACTTTCATCTCACGATATAGATGCTCTCAAAAAAAACCAAGCTAGCTTGATAATTTCTCTTGAAAATTTGAACCAGAAAATTAGATACACTATTCAAGACCCAATTGAAGTTCTATTCTCTCAAAATGCATTTTATAAGGGACTTGAATTAAGTGATCTCACAACTCATACATTTAAAGCCACACACCCTTATGGCGTAACTGTAGATATTGAAATAGGAAGACTACTCACATTGGGGAGTACCTATAACCTCTTTACATTTATAAATCAGCTTGTTGCAAAATTAAATTTAACATTTTTCTAAAGATTTTTTTCCAATTTAGAGATTGTAAAAATGACAATCTCTTTAGACAA
>CALGNA010000082.1 GCA_937958795.1 uncultured Bdellovibrionales bacterium
CTGACTTAAGAGAATCAGGTTCTATTGAGCAAGATGCTGATGTCATTATGATGATTTACAGAGAAGACTACTATGAAAGAGAAAACCCAACAGGTGAAGCAGAAATAATCATTGGTAAGCAAAGAAACGGCCCTACCGGAACCGTTAAACTAACTTGGGACCCCATGTATGGTCGATTTAGCAACCCCGTTGAACATCACCTTGGACCATCTTCACCTCTTCCACCTGGAGATCCTTTTGGTAACTTTAATGATGCTCCCGATGTAGATCCAAGTTTTAAAAACATTCGAAATGCAGCTAACCCATTTGATAAAAAATAGCAGACCCTAAATATCTTTTACTAAAAACATATTCTAAATGTGCCATGAAGGTCTTTTAATATGATAGAGCAAACACACTACAAATTTAGTGTAGTGTGTGGCTATGGTTTTTATCAAAGATAACTATGCATGACTAGCAAAAGCCAAAAGCTCTTTTAAGCTTCTTCTACAACCTCTGTCTCTTCAACAGCTTTAACTACAGGTGGCTTAGCTTCAGTCTCCGCAATCATATTTTTAGTAATAATTCTTTCCACAGATATAGATATTTCTGTAGATAAACCATCTTTAAGATCAACTAATACTTTGTGCTGACCTAAAATTTTGATTGGCTCGTCTAAAACAATATCTTTCTTATCAACTGAAATCTTATGCTCAGCTTCTAAAGTTTTTACAATATCATTTGGAGTTATAGATCCATAAAGCTTTTCATCTTCTCCAGCTTGAACTGAGTATTGAAGATTTATTCCCGCTAGCTTTGATAATAAAACTTCACGCACTTTCATTGCTTCTGTTTTTCTAAAATCTGAAACTCTTTTGAGGTGTTCAAACTCTTTTACTTTAGCCTTACTAGAAATAGCAGCAAGTCCTTGTGGCAATAAATAATTACGCCCATAACCAGGTTTAACTCTAACCTGATCACCCACTTTTCCTAAGTTCTTCACATCTTTTTGAAGAATTAATGTCATCATGGGTTCTCTCCTTTTTTATCGTCTGAATGTTTATCAGACGTTTTATTCTTATTATCCTTTATGTTCAACATCATTTTTTCTCTAAATTCAAACCAATAATCCATTAATCCCAGCATACATACCATATAGGGAAGCTGAAACAGAAGTATTGGCAACCAAATAAGGCGCCAAATAGATTTCATTCTTAGCTTAAAGGCAAATGCCGATAAAACCCCCAAACCCTGAAAAAAATATAATAAGGCAGCTAAGCCTAAGAGGTTTCTAAATATAATTTGCCAAAAATTGGGAATAAACTCTAAAAAAGAGCCTAAAGCTACAATACCGAAAACCCATACAAGAGCATCTTTATTCCTATATCGATAGAGACCAACCCCAGATAGGTCTTGCCCCAATTGATTTAGTTTAGGTAAAAGAAAATGGGCTTGGGTCAAACAAATAAAAGTCAGGCTTATAAAAGAACCCATTAACCAAAAGGGCATAAGCTCATAAATAACCTTAACAATAGCTTCAATTGAACCTATATTTTGGGAATTTTGTATCACAGCAAAAGCTTGATCCATCATTTTGCTAAATTGCTCTTGATTAGCAAAACTACTCATAAAAGCCCATGTCCAAGTACACATGGAAATAACTATATAAACTAAAACCTTATATAGAGACACTTGTTTTCTAGTTATAAAATAATTGAGCCCGTACAGATACCCACATAGTGCAGAGCTGAGTAGAGCAAAAGCAAGACCAGCTTGAAAGTAACCAATAAGACTTACACACGCACTTAAGACTAAATATGCTTTATCACTAAACAGCCTTTTAAATTTCCAAAGGGAAGGCAATGAGAACATCCACAGAAACACAAAAGATAGGACTGCAATAAGCCCATATGTGTAGGGGTTTGCAGTTTTTCCTTTTTGAAAAAACTGTGCTTTACTTTTATTTTCTGTTGTTTCCATAAGTCTCTATTAAATTGACTTAAAACTTAAGAACGCTTGCTTCTAGCAGCCTTCTTAGCAGCAAATTCTTTCTGCCTTTTATCAGCCTCAGCTAGAACTGCTTGAAAGCCTTCCATGTGAGCTTGCGGTGTCACACCATCTTCAATTTTAGTATGTAAAAATCTAAGAACATTTTCATTAATTCTCATCGTTCTTTCTAGCTCTAAAATAGCTGTTGTTTCAGACTCAAAAACACAATGAAAAAATATACCTAGTTTATTTTTAGCAATAGGATTCCCTAACTTTCTTTTGCCCCACGTATCAACAGAATGAAAAGTTCCACCTTTTTCTTCCAAAATTTTCTTGTTTTTCTGAAAAAGCTCTTTTTGTTGAGATTCAGGAGTCTCAGGGTGCATAACTATAATAGATTCGTAATTTCTTATGATTTTTCTTGGCTCTAGTAGCATTTAAGCTCCTTGTGGTTTCTTTTAAGAATTAAAAAGAAGCCCTTATCTTTCCTAAGGGCAAGGCTTTTAGCCAAATATCACGAGCTTTTTTGCACGGCAAGTCATAAGTAGTAGAAAATAAAAGAATGTCATTATCAATACATATTCTAAGTGGCCCTCATAAAAACCTTAAAATTCCAGTTTCTGAAGACCTTGTAATTGGACGAAGTTTAAAAAGTGGCAAGATTCTTGATGAAAGCCTCTCCGAGCCTCATGCTAAAGTCTCTAAAAACAATGCTGGCCAATTTATTTTACAAGACTTGGGGTCTAAAAATGGACTTCTGTTAGATGATCAAAAAATTCCATCTATCTTAATCTTTCCAGGGCTCGTATTAAAATTAGGGTCTCTTTTAATAGAAATAGTTGAAAGTTCAGGCACTGAAGTAGCAAAAACTCCTGTTATTTTCCCTAAAACCCTTGTTCATTTTAAAGAACATATACCTGAGGGCACTTCGGTAGGCGAGAGTTTAAAGCCTCTACTTATAAAACCCAAGTTAGAGCTCAAAGTACTCTCTTTTGCCCACTTAAAAAGTATTTCTATCTACTATACACCAAAAAAGTTATCCGTTTCTAGTTTATCTAGTTATATTGAGCCGCCCTCCCACCTGCCTCTTGATTCAGCACTTTACCTAACAAAAGGAACCCTCAAAGAGTTTTCTCTTTCATGTAGTCACGGAGTCCTCTTTTTTAATGAAAATGACAGCAGTTCATCTCTCGAATTTAATCGAATGGATACTCTTTACTGGTCAGGCTTGGCCTTGTATTTTTCATAAAGAAATCTAATTATGCTCTCTATTTGAGCATAAAATTAAAATAATCTTTATTTATGTGGAAAACTCCGTGGATTTGTGTTTATAACTACACTAAATAGACACTTTCTTGTCCTCTAAATACCTAAACCTAGTAACCTCATTGCATCAGGACTTTTGTATAGCAGCCTTTCTAAAGAGGGAGTTTGCTTTAGCAATAGTTTTAAGACTGATCTCTTTTGGACACACAGCTGAACAAGCTCCAGTATTCGTACAAGCTCCAAACTTTTCTTTATCCATTTGACCTATCATATTAAGGACTCGAGTCTGAGATTCGACCTTCCCTTGAGGCAAAGCTTCTAGATGTGAAATTTTTGCAGCAGTAAATAACATAGCAGAAGCATTCTTACATGCAGCGACACATGCCCCACACCCAATGCATGTTGCATCTTGAAAAGCTGCATCAGCTTTAACTTTTGGAACCGGTATCGAATTCGCTTCAGGTGCATTTCCAGTATTTACAGAAATATAACCACCTGCTTGAATTATTCTATCAAACGCAGACCTATCTGTAATAAGGTCCTTCACTATCGGGAAGGCCTTTGCTCTCCATGGCTCAATAACTAAAGAGTCCCCGTCCTTAAATTTTCTCATATGCAACTGACAAACAGTTACAGCCTTTTCAGGTCCGTGAGGGTCGCCGTTTACAACCATTGAGCAAGAGCCACAGATTCCCTCTCGGCAGTCATGGTCAAATGCAATGGGTTCATCACCTTTTTTAATAAGGTCTTGATTAACGACATCTAACATCTCTAGAAAAGACATATCTGGGGATACTTCTTTTGCTTCTAAGTTTTTAAAGTAACCCTTAGTGTCTGGGCCCTCTTGCTTCCATACTTTTAATTTAAGATTCATAACTCCAAACCTTTATTTGTAGCTTCTAGTTGAAGGTTTTACTATTTCAAATGACAACTCTTCCTTATGTTTCTCCCAGAATATTCTATCCTTTTCAGACTTCCATTCAAAGGCAGCAACATGTGAGAACTCTTCATCGTTTCTTTTAGCTTCTCCTTCTCTTTGGTGCTCTTCCCTAAAGTGACCACCACAGCTTTCTTCCCTCATAAAAGCATCCTTAGCCATTAGCTCTCCTAGTTCTAGAAAATCTGCTAATCTCATAGCTTTTTCTAGCTCTTGGTTTTTTTCAGTCGCTTTTCCAGGAACCCTAACGTCTTTCCAAAAATCTTGTCTTAATTTTTGAATTTCCGACATTGCTTTTTCTAGATCCTTCCTATTTCTAGACATTCCTACGTTTTCCCACATGATAAGACCTAACTCACGATGAAAACTATCAACCGTGCGCTTGCCTTTAACATTTAAGATGGTATCAACTCTATTTTTAACAGTATTATAGGCTTTTTCAAATTCAGAATGTTCAGTCGTTACTTCACTTAGTTTATAACTGTTTAAATAATTACCTAAGGTCGCAGGGATAACAAAGTATCCATCTGCCAAACCTTGCATTAAAGCAGATGCTCCAAGCCTATTTGCTCCATGATCAGAAAAATTTGCTTCGCCTAATACATGCAAACCAGGAATTGTACTCATCAAATTATAATCAACCCAAAGCCCACCCATAGTGTAATGAACAGCTGGATAAATTCTCATGGGACGAGAATAAGGGTCTTCACCCGCAATCTTCTCATACATCTGAAAAAGGTTTCCGTACTTCTCTTTTATAGCATCTTTTCCTAGGCGATTAATGGCGTCTTTAAAATCTAAGTATACAGCTGTATCAGTTGGACCAACCCCTCTTTTCTCATCCACTCTGTACTTAGCCTGTCTTGAAGCAACATCCCTAGGTACAAGATTACCAAAACTTGGATAAATTCTTTCTAGATAATAATCTCTCTCTGCCTCAGGGATTTCAACAGGGTCTCTTTTATCATCCTTATCTTTTGGAACCCAAACGCGGCCGTCGTTTCTTAAAGATTCAGACATTAAGGTTAATTTTGACTGATAATCCCCTGAAACTGGAATACAAGTTGGATGAATCTGAGTGTAACAAGGGTTCGCAAAGTAAGCTCCTTGCTTATGAGCTCTCCAAATTGCTGTTGCATTTGAGTTTTTAGCATTTGTAGAAAGATAGAACACATTCCCATAGCCGCCAGTTGCTAAAATAACGGCATCACCAGAGTACTTCTCAAGCTCTCCCGTTACTAGATTTCTTACGATTAAACCTCGAGCTTTACCGTCTATCTTAACCAGTTCCAACATTTCTCTGCGAGTTAACAGCTCTACATTTCCTTTCTCAACTTGCCTCATCAACGCAGAGTAAGCTCCTAATAAAAGCTGTTGCCCTGTTTGCCCTCTAGCATAGAAAGTTCTTGAAACTTGAGCTCCTCCAAAAGAACGGTTTCCTAAGGTTCCGCCATAGTCTCTTGCAAAAGGAACACCCTGAGCTACACATTGATCAATAATCTGAACAGATACTTCTGCAAGCCTATGAACATTAGCTTCTCTAGACCGAAAATCCCCACCTTTAACAGTATCATAGAATAACCTATGAACTGAATCTCCATCATTTTGATAGTTTTTAGCAGCATTAATACCACCTTGTGCAGCAATTGAATGGGCTCTTCTTGCAGAGTCATGAGTACAAAAAGCTTTTACTTTATAGCCCATTTCAGCTAAAGAAGCTGCCGCTGAGGCTCCAGCTAAGCCAGTTCCAACAACAAGAATTTCATATTTTCTTCTATTCGCAGGGTTTACCAATTTAGAACTAAACTTATGATTGGTCCATTTTTCTGACATTGGCCCTGAAGGGACTTTTGAATCTAATTTACTCATAACTAACTCCTCCTAAGCCTTGTAAAAGAAATAAATGTAAAGAGGTTGTGAAAGAAAACCTAACGTAACCACCCAAGCATACACGACACCTAACTTTTTAATAAGAGGCGTATATTTTTCATGGTAAAACCCAAGACTTTGAAAGGATGACGAAAACCCATGACTTAAATGAGTACCCAATAAGAGTATTGAAATAACATAAAAGCTCATTAAAATTGGGTTCTTAAATATGGGTAAAATAAGGCCAAACAAGTCTCTAACCTCTTTGCCATCAATCATAACTGTATTATAGCTTCCGTATCTTAAGGTTATAAGGTGCCAAATAAGAAAAAATAAAATGAGTACTCCCTGGTACTGCATAGACTTAGAAGCCAATGACGCTTTAGCCTTCTTTTTTGGACTTACAGCATAACCTTTAGGTCGGGCTTTTTTATTTTGAATAACTAGATATATTGTCAGGAAAATATGAAGTAAAAAGACTGCAAAAAGCCCCCACTCAATAATAATAAAACCTGGTAAGCTCATTAATTTGTGCCCATAGAGATTGTACGCCTCAGGACTCTTAAACAAATAAAGGTTTCCAAGCATATGGCTTAAAACAAATCCACTCAATGCTAAACCAGCAAGACCCACTAGTTGCTTCAAAAAGGGGGTTCTACAAAATACCTGGTTCATTTCTATACCTCCGTCATTTGTCATTCGGATTAATTTTACATAACAAATTTAATTTGTCCTTCATTAATATAAAACACAACCTAAAACAAAGCCCATTTTAGAAATCTTGATAACTCATAAAAAGAGTATGACATTCACTCTCAATTAAAATGTCTGGCCAAAATTTGGCCGCCAAAACAGGGCCTCTCTCATGAAGTAACCTCACTGTACCTTGAGAAAGACGAGAGTTTGTGGCTACTTTAAAAACAACATTAAATAAATATTAAGATTATTTTATTGAGGAGAAAATGTGAATATTGTCGTTTGCATAAAACAAGTTCCAGATACTGAGGCTAAGATTCAAATTTCTTCAGATCAGACCCATATTTCTACCGATTCTATTAAATGGATCTTAAATCCATATGATGAATTTGCTGTTACTGAAGCCTTAAAAATCAAACAAGAATTAGGTGCTCAAAAAGTTATAGCTATCACCGTTGGACAAGATAGAGCAAAAGAAGCACTTCGACGAACTTTAGCAATGGGAGTCGATGAAGCTCATCATATTGTTACTACAGGTGACCCCGATCTTAGCTCGACACTATCTGCCTTAACGGCTGAAATAAAGAACATTGGTGATGTCCAAGTTGTTCTAACCGGCAAAATTGCCATTGATACACAACAAGGGGTCCTCGCACCTATGTTGGCTTCAAAACTAGGCTGGCAATGCATTTCAAACTTAACCTCACTTGAGATCAAAGACTCGCATTTTCATTGTACTCAAGAAGGTGATGCTAGTGTTCAAAACAAACTCAAAGCATCCGCCCCCTTAGTACTTTCTGCAAACAAAGGCTTAAACAATCCAAAAGCCCCAAACTTGCCTTCAATTATGAAAGCAAAGAAAAAACCTTTAAATCAAAAGAACTTTTCTGAACTTGGAATCGAATTTAGCCCGCTTAAATTTATTGAGATCAAACCGCCTAAACTAAAACCCCCTGTGCAAATGCTAGAAGGCGACATAAACTCTCAAGCTAAAAAACTGGTCGAACTTTTAAGAAACGAATCAAAAGTTATTTAAAAGTATACATTTTATGAATCGAATTATTTAAGGAATATTTACTATGATCACATTATTTATTGAGTGGAACGAATCTGGCTTAAAAAAAACTTCTTATGAATGGCTTAACTGGTTAAAAGAAAACTCTCAAAATACTTTTTCAATCATTGCATACGGGCCAGAACCTGGCGCAGAAAAAGCAACAAAAGAGCTTAACACACTTGGCTCTACCCAATCACATATTTTTATTCAAAATGGCAACTATGCCTTTTCGAATTCTCAACTTATCGAAAGCATTTTTAAAAAAATCACAGAATGGAATTCTAAATTTCTTTTAGCTTCTCAGTCTTTACTTTCAAATGATATTGTTTCATCAGTAAGCTCATTAAATAATGGTTGTTTTTATGCTGATGTACTAGAGTGTACATCTGATTCAGGTGTTCCTAAACAAATCCTTAAACCTCTATACTCTGGCAAAGCTTTTTCTTCTTTTGATATATCCCATAATAACTTTACCGGCCTTACCCTAAGACCTAATAGCTTTTCTCAGTCTTCATTAGATAGTTGGACTGGCCTAACAACACCAGCTGAAAAAACACAACTGACTGAAAATGACCTCACCTTTGAAGAACAAATCAAAAAAGAAACTTCGCGACCTCAACTAAATGAGGCTAGTATAGTTATTTCTGGAGGCAGAGGATTACAGGAAGCTCAAAATTTTTCTCTTATAGAAGAGTTGGCAGACACTTTAAAAGCTGCCACTGGGGCCTCTCGTGCTATTACAGATGCTGGATGGGTCCCTCACTCTATCCAAGTTGGACAGACAGGAAAAACAGTTTCTCCTAAACTATATGTAGCTTGTGGAATTTCAGGAGCCATTCAACACTTGGCTGGCATGAATGGGTCAAAAGTTATTGTGGCCATTAACAATGACGCTGAAGCACCTATATTTGAAAAGTCCACTTATGGGGTTGTTGCAGATCTTTTTAATTTTATTCCAGCTTTTAAAGCAGAGCTTCAAAACACACTTTAAAAAGAGTCTTTGTAATTAAAAACTTCGATACACTTAAATCTAAATTAAGACTTTATTTTTTTAAAAGAGGTCTTTATCTATTCTACTCAATCCTCTCTTTTACCTGGCGTTATAAAATTCACTTTGATCCAGAACTTAAGAAGTTAATTTCGAACCGCCCCCCCCAAATGCCTATCTCTTTGATATTTTGGCACCAAGATATTCCAGCAATTATAAGAGCGGTCAAAAACTACCCTTCATTTGTTCTTATGTCTAAAAGTAATGATGGCTCAATCATGACTTATTTAGTTGAAAAAATGGGCTCCAAACCAGTCCGTGGCTCTTCAAGCAGAGGGGCTATTGCTGGGCTCAAAAACTTAACCAAACAACTCACAGAAAAGCAGCATAAGTATTACTTTTGCTGCTTTTCAGCGGATGGACCCAAAGGTCCAGCAAAAATTGCTAAGCCTGGAGCTTTTTTTGTAGCTAAGGTGAAAAAAACTCCACTTGTTATTGTGAAAATTACTATGAGTTCGTGCTGGAAGCTAAACACTTGGGACAAAATGCGTATTCCAAAGCCTTTCTCTAAGGTGAGTTGTTTTGTGTCTGGACCTTTGTCTGCAGAAAATTTAGAACTTAAAGATGTTCAAAACTATATTGAGAATTTTCATCCTACCCAGCCCTCTTAACTTTTCTGCAAACCAAAGCTCCTAGCCCCTTTTGACTAGCCCTTTTGTTGAAGAATATAAAAAAAAAGCGTTTAATTTAGACTAGAAAGTCTAAATGACTTTATGTATTAAATTCCATAGGAGGGAAGTCGATGAAGATAACTGAGTTTATAATTTCACTTATCGTACTTCTTGGCTTTTCAAGCACGATTCACGCCCAGATACTTGCCAAGATTAACAACAAACCAATAACTGTTGAAAACTTTAAAAAAACATATAAGCAAGCTTCTATTCTAGCTCAAGGTGCTTATGTTAAGCCTGAAAAGGTTCTTAAAGATCTGATCCAGTTTGAACTTGGTGTGCAAGAAGCTAATAGCAGAAACCTAGCTTCTGACCCCTCTGTTGCTCTACACATGAACCGTGAGCTTTTCAAAGGCTATTTAGAAAAATCTCTTGGGCCTAAAGTTTTAAAAATTCACGTTTCGGACAAGGAAAGACAGCAGTATTATAATAAATTTCCTGAAATTAGATCAAGCCACATTCTGATCCCTTTCCCGTTTAACGCAACGACAGCTCAAAAAAAAGAAGCTTATCAAAGAGCTCTAAAAATTCATGCAGATGTTAAAAAAACAAAACGTCCCTTTAATCAGTTAACTAAAATTTACTCAGAAGATACAATCAGTAAAAATTCTGGTGGTGACGTAGGATATCATGCAAAAACGACTATTCACCCCAATTATTACAATACACTATTAAAATTGAGCATGAACCAGGTTTCAGCTCCTATTCAGACCAACTTTGGCTTTCATATTATAAAACGAACAGGATTACGCCCTTTCAAAAGCGCTAATATCACTTTTATAAACCAAGCTATTTTTGAATTAAAGCGCCAAAGAATGGTAGATAAGCTCTTCGAGAGTTTACAACAAAAATATACTGTCTCCCAAGACAAATCTCTTTTTGAAAAAATCAAAAATGAGTTGTAACACATGTAGGTATGAACCTACTTATTTGCAAAATATCTAAACTTTTTTTTCTTCTCACTTTTTCCATATTACTTTTCTCAGGGTGCAACCAGCACCCTTTTAATATTGGCATCTTTGGGTCTTCAAAAATAAATAGATCAGACAACTTAAAGTCATTGGTGATTGTTAACGGGGTTTCATATAAAAAACATGCCTTCTACGAGGACTTACAATGGGAACTCACTCAGCACTCACCTGATGCACTATATGATGATCAGGTCACAAAGCTATTGTCTGAAAAACTACTCCAAAACTTTGTGCATGAACAAATACTGGAGTCCTATGCGAAACAAGAAAATATTATTCTTCAACATGAAGACTTCGAAATTGTTAGAAAAATTTACTTTGATACTATAAAAAAAGACCCTCAAAGCCCACTTATTCACCCTGAATTTAAAGAAAAATGGCGTAAAAAGGGCCTAAAGAATATCCTTAATCAGAAAATAAAAAAGCATATTCTATCAAAAGAAAAAGAAAAGTACCCTGATATAAAGCCTGAAAAAACACCTAAAAAAGAAAAAAAGTACGTTTTAGATTTGCAAATCATACTTATAAACAAGAAAGCTCTTGCAAAATCAGTACTAGAAAAGGCCCTTGCACATCCATCAACTTTTGATGAATTGGCTAAACGCTACTCTCTAGACCCTTCATCAGAGCAAAATGGCTATATTGGAGAGCATATATCTACAGATTTTAAATCCTTACGCCCGGTCTTTAAAAGGAGACGCACCGGTGTGTTTCCTCAACTTCTTGAGTCAGAGTGGGGTTTTCATATCGTTAAGGTCTTAAAATCAGAGCTAAAGAGCTTTTCTCAAGAAACAACTGAGGACTACTTAAATGAAATATACTTTAAATGGCTTGAGTCTCAGATCAAAAAGAGTCAAATTATTTGGAGCAAAAAGGATATTTAGTTATGAATAAAGCCTCTTTCATTTTATTTTTGATACTATTACTTGGTTCTAGCCAGTCTTTTGCCTCTCAACCTGGTTCTGGAGTCGTGATTGAAAAAGTCCTTTGTAAGGTTCAAGATACACCTATTTTTTTATCTGAAAAAAATGAACTTAAGAAAAACCTTAGGTCTGGTCAATTAGTGGATCAATCTTTACTAGGGCTGTTTTATTCTAAAAAACCTTCCTCTGATAAAGAAATTTTTGATTACCTTAAAAAACTCAAAACCCTTGATCATTTAGCCTCTAAAGAACAAGTCACAGCTTCTCATGCAGAATGCCAATCCCAAGCATCCAATTTAGCTCAAAAGAACAATATGTCTATTAAACAACTCCAGACTGAAATTGAAAAAACAGGAGTTTCTTGGAATTCCTATATTGATTTTTTATGCCAGTCTTTATCACATAAAAACTTAATTCAAAAAAATATTTCTTCTAAAGTTAAGGTGTCTCCTGAAGAAGTTTATTTCCAATTAAAAAATAAAAATATTATCAAGGGGCCTTTTCCTTACAAGTACACTTTATCTCATATTAAATTTAGCGATAACGAACTTTCATTGTTTAAATCAAATCGTTCTAGTTTAATCAATTTAAATAAATTCAAGGCGTTTTCAGAAACCAAACAAGAGATAGAATTTACAAGGTTTGGAGAATATACTGCCTCTGACTTAAACCCTAGCTTTCAATCTCAAGTTTCAAATTTAGATGTAAATAAAACTTCAGAACCTGTAAAAATTAATGGATCTTACTATGTTCTTTTTCTAGAGAAAAAAACTAAAGATCTTGATTTTAATAAATACCCTCAAGCACAGCAAATTTACGGCCAATTGTATCAAGATAAACTAAGAAGTCTTCTAAATTTTTGGCTTATGGAAAAACAATCTACATTAGCTTCTAGCTGTAATGCCTAATAGTTTTTTTGTCACACCTGGGGATATTGACGGAATAGGCTTGGAAGTTTGCCTAAAGGCTTTTAATGGGTTTGATAAGGTACCTGGCACGTCAAGCTTTAAACTAAATAATTTTTATACAATATGGGTACATGAATCTCAGGTAGAACAAGTAAAGAACACAGTTTCTCAACCTCACTTTATTAATGATGATAATTTAGATGCGTTTTTTCCAAAGAAACTAAACTTTATTGTAACTAAAAAAAATCCAGTTGAATGCTTTATTGCTTCAATTAAAAATTCACTCAAAAACGATAATCAAGGGATTTTAACAGGTCCCTTATCTAAAAATTTAATTTGCTCCTCTGGTTATGCCAATACTATTGGTCACACAGGTCTCTTAAAAAAATTTATTCCTTCTGAACTTAGAAACTCTTTAGTCATGGCTTTTAAGGGCTCTTCTTTTTCTGTTGTTCTCTGTACGGACCATATCCCTCTCAAAGAAGTTCCAGATACCTTAACTCCAGAACTTATATTTAATGCTTATAAATGTGGTCTCAAATTTAATAGCCTCTTTAACCTAAAAGGCCCCATTGGTATTTTAGGACTCAATCCGCATGCTGGGGACAATGGACTAATTGGCAGTGAAGAATCCTCAGGCTACCCATATTTAGATACTAAGATTTATCCCTATACTCTATTGCCACCGGATGGTGCTTTCATGCCTAACATACGAAATCATTATTCTTGCTTCCTTGCGGCCTACCATGATCAAGGTTTGGCTCCATTTAAGGCCGTTCATGGAACATCAGGAGTCCACATTACTATGGGTCTACCTTTTGTTAGATTAAGTGTAGACCATGGAACAGCTAAAGATCTCTTTAACAAAAATATAGCTTCACCTCAATCTATGATTGATATGATTCAACTTGCAGAAACAATGGAGAGCATAAATGATTTTAACACCACATATCTTTAGAGAATATGATATTAGAGGAGAGGTCTTTAAAGATTACGACTTAGAGTTTGCTCAATCTCTTGGAAAAGCTTTTGGAGATTTTATATCTGAAAACCTAGGTCCAAATAAAAAAATTTCTATTGGTTATGATGCTAGAATCTCTTCTCCAGAACTTGAGGAGGCTTGCCTCAAGGGGCTTCGAACTACTGGGCATACTCTTTACAGGCTTGGCCTTGTTTCGAGCCCCATGTGTTATGCCTCTGTTTTCCTAGGCCCCAAGGTAGATGCTGGGTTTATGATTACTGGAAGCCATAACCCCCCTAAAGATAACGGGTTTAAATTTGTACTTGGAGGAGATTCACTTCATGGACCTCAAATTCAGAGACTAAAAGAACTCATATTAAATAATGATTTAAACATAAATTCTTCACCTGTTTTGTCTGAAGTAAAGCACTATAATCTTCTAAAAGATTATGTAGATAGGTTTGAATCAGAATTTAAATTCAATGGTGAGACAGTTGTATTCGATTGTGCAAATGGTACTGCCGGAATAAGCTTAAGATCAGTCTGCGAAGCGATTAACCTCAATCCTATTATTCTTTTTGAAGAGCCAGATGGAAACTTTCCAAACCACCACCCTGACCCAACAATTGAAGCAAACCTCGTTGATTTAAAAAAATCAGTCTTAGAACACAATGCTCTTGCAGGATTTGGCTTTGATGGAGACTCAGATCGTCTTGGAGTCGTTACTGATAAAGCAGAGTCACTTTATGCTGATAATGTTCTCATGTTTGTGACTCCGTCCATTCTTAAAGAGTACCCTGGGGCTCCAATAGTGGGTGATGTAAAGTGCTCAGACTTCTATTTTCAATGTATTGAAAATCATGGTGGCAAACCTATTATGTGGAAAACAGGGCATTCTCTTATTAAGAAAAAAGTTAAAGAATTAAAAGCACCTTTAGGTGGAGAGCTCTCTGGTCATATTTTTTTTAATGATCGTTTTTATGGTTTTGATGATGCCTTGTATGCAGCACTCAGAGTTCTAGAAGAGATTGTAAATAATAAAGTAAGTTTATCTGAATTTAAATCTCAGCTGCCCCTCTCTTTTCAATCCCCAGAAATACGAGTTTTGGTCACTGAAGAATCTAAAATGAGCCTTGTTCAAACTGTGAAAGAAGCTGCTAAAAAGGATCCCCTAGTCCTTAATGTAAATGAACAAGATGGTGCTAGAATAGGTTTCAAAGATGGGTGGGCTCTTATCAGGTCTTCTAATACACAACCTGCAATTACGCTTAGGTTTGAGGCTTCATCAGAAAAAAGCCTGCAAGAAATCAAAAACTGGTTAGGCTCAAAACTCCCTGAAGAAGCTACCAAGACTTGGCTGACATAGTACGGTCTCAATCTATAGCTTAATAATACCTATAGATCATAAAAAAAGGCCCTTACAAAAAATGTAAAGGCCTTTTGCTTAAAGTTTTATCTTCAAGCTTTTTTATATTTAAACTTATTTAAAGCTTAAATTTTACCTACTAATTGAAATCCAATAACTAGTGCATAAATCACTAGGGACTCAATAAGTGCTAACCCAATAATCATAGATACAAACATCTTTGATTGAGCATTTGGGTTACGAGCTATACCGTCCATAGCTGCAGCGCCAATACGGCCCTGTGCTTGTGCGCCAGCAAATGCTGCAATACCTAAAACAAGTGCTGCTGCCATTGCTATCCAACCCGTTGAATTACCACCGGAGACTGAACCTTCAGCGAAAGCCTGTCCAACAGCCATAAAAGTTGCAACTGCTGCAGAAGCCTTTACTAATTTATTTTTCATTGTGTACTCCTTCTTTATTAAGAAATGAAAAAACTAAAACAATTTAATGATCGTGAGACATTGCCATAGATATGTAGATCATAGACAAAATGGTGAATACAAATGCTTGCATAAAACAAACAAAAATTCCCAGCATATAAAATGGGATTGGCACACCAAAAGGAACTAAGTTGGTAAATACACTTAAAACTAAGTGATCACCCATCATATTCCCTTGTAGTCTTAAACCTAAGCTCATTGGCCTTACAAGATGGCTTATCAGCTCAATAACCAACATAAGAGGTGCTAAAGCTAATACAGGCCCTAGAAATTGCTTCAAATAAGCAAAGCCGTGCTCTTTAAATCCATAATAGTTGTAAACTAAAAAAGAAAATATACCGACAGCTAATGAGGTATTCATATTTTCAGTGGCTGGAGCCATTCCTGGCAACAATCCAAACAAATTGTTCATAAATATAAAAAAGAAAATAGCCGCAAACATAGGTGTAAAAGCTTTGCCCTTATCACCCACAACAGAAACCACTAGGCCATCAATAAAACCAGTTAGTTGTTCAAAAAACCCCTTCATAGAGAATTTTTTAGCAGGTATGATAGCTGATTGCCCATTTCCTAGAGCAACTCGTGCTGCAACACCAAGCATTATCATAGCAACAGAAACAATTCCTGCCGTCACAATATGAAGATTCCCGTGAGTAACTCCTGGAATTTGTTCAATAAAATTAAATGAAGCCATTTACCTCATCCTATAGTTAATGAATTTCAGGCTCGCCATTAAAGAAAAGCCCAGTAACAACCCTACGACTGTCCCTACAATAAATTGGACAATATTTTCAATATTTTGAAAATAATAGAGCCCCAGAACAAATAGAATTGCTTTCATACCTACAATGAGCCCAATGCCTAAGGCAACCTGTTTTTTATAGACACTGAAGTAAAGACCAAAACTCCATATAACTGGGATAAAAACAGTCATCAAGAAGCCGGCAACGAAGTCCATATTTATGGGTTCTCTCTTTCAAACTTTTGGTTAAGCCGAACAATTCTAATAATCCAACCTGTTAAAATAAGCATAAGTAAGAGGGCAACTAGAATGCCATTTGTTTTAAAGTGCTCATCTAATTTTAACCCTATAAATACTCCAGCAATAATCAGTATTGCTAACTCAAATCCAACTGCCAAAAACTGAAGTGGCTTCATGTTCCTTACCTTTTTCGCAGACCATTTGCTCCAGGTCTATTTTTATCTCTTTTCTCTAGATCTTCTTTTCTGGCTCGGTAAACAGCTTGTGATAAATCCGCTTGTGATTTTTCAAGTAAGGCTAGTGCTTTTTTGTACTCTCCAGACTCTTCATAAATGGAAGATAGTCTAAGTTTGATATGCGCTTTAGCAGACAGATTTGGATACCTATCTAGTAAAAACTCATAACTCTTTGCACTTAATTTACTTCGATCTGATTTACTATCTAGCCTTGCAATAACTTCAAGGAGATTAAAATGAGATTCGGGCTTTAACTGGTTTTCGTTATTTATGTGCTTCCATCTCTTAAATAACTCTCTTGCTTCATCTAGTTCACCAAACCGAATAAGACTATTTAACTGCCAAAATAAAATCTTTGCTTTGTCTTCAGTTTCAAACGTAGGGGATCTATATATGTAATCACTCCACTGTTGACCTGTCTCAATAAGTTCTTGTTTAAAAAGTTCTTCAACCCAAATTACGAAGTGGTTGCGAACGCCTTGGTTATCCATAAAGAACAGACACGGACCACTGAGGTTATCTGTCCAACTAAATAGGTCTACAGACTTTTGACATAGACTTTCAATCTCTTTGATATCTGTGGACTCTTTAATCTTAGCGTAAATTTTCTTCTGTTTCTTAAAAAGCCCCTCTTTCAAGGAAAGAGAAAAGTTAACTAAGAAGCCTAGAATCACTAAGGCTCCAATAAAAAAAATATGTTTTTTACTCAATTTCATCCGAAGATTCTTCTGATTCACCCAAAACAGTTACGCTTGTAACTTTTTCTTCATCTTTTAGATTAATAAGTCTTACACCTTGAGTCGCTCTTCCATAAACAGAAATATCTGAAGCCTTCATCTTAATGACCTGACCTTCATTCGTTGTCACAATAATTTGATCTTTTTCAGATACCTTTTTCATAGAAACAAGCTTTCCAACTTTGTCTGTTATTTTATGAGTAATAACCCCAACACCACTTCTGGATTGAAGCCTATATTCACCAATCTCTGCTCTTTTTCCATATCCGTTTTCCGTAACAACTAGTAACTTATGAGTTTCAAATTCATCAGGCAAAATAGCTTCGAAACCAACAACATAGTCGTCATTAGAAAGCTTCATACCTCTTACTCCTCTTGCAACTCTAGACATAACTCGCACATCAGACTCTTTAAATCGAATACACATACCCTCGTGAGAAGCTATAAATATTTCACAATTACCGTCTGTAATAACTGCTCCTACAAGAGCGTCCTCTAAATCTTGTGCAATAGCTATTAAACCTGATGGGCGAGGTTTTTTGAAATTATCTAAGGTCATTCTTTTAATGGTTCCCTTAAACGTCGTTAGCAGAATATTTTTTTCTTTTGAAAATTCAGCTACTGGTAGTAGTGCTTGAGCTTCTTCTGAAGAGTTGAGCTGCACAACATTTCTAATAGATTTTCCTCTACTTAAACGAGAACCTTGAGGAACATTATAACCCTTCATCCAGTAAACTTTACCAAGATTAGAAAATACTAAGAAAGTTGTATGAGTAGTTGAGGAAATTATCTTCGCAATAAAATCTTCATCTTTAGAACCAGAACCTTTTAAGCCCTTACCGCCTCGATTTTGTAATCTATATTCAGAAGGGGAAAGCCTTTTCACATTTCCACTTTGAGTCATAACTAAAACCATTTCTTCATTTGCTATGAGGTCTTCTATTTCTAAATCGTCAGTTTGCTCTACAATTTGAGTTCTTCTTGGAGACTTATTTTTATCTTTTATTTCAGTTAGCTCTTCTTTAATGATCTCTTTAACTTTTTCCGGATCTGAAAGAACACCCTTTAACCAAGTAATAGTCTCTCTCACCTTACTAAGTTCTACGGCTAGTTTTTCCCTTTCTAAACCTGTTAGCCTCTGTAATTTCATTTCTAAAATAGATTGGCTTTGAATTTCAGTAAATTTAAACTCTTTAATTAAAGCTAGCTTAGCTTCATGGTTTTGCTTAGATCCTCTGATAATTGCAATAACTCTATCAATGCTGTCTAAAGCTAATTGAAGACCCTCTAGTATATGTTCTTTATCTTGCGCTTTTTTTAAATCAAATAAGCATCTGCGAGTGATAACATCTTCTCTATGATTTAAAAATGCTTCAATGGTTTCTCTGAGAGTAAATACTTTAGGTTGATGTTGGGCATTTAAAGCCAACATAATAGTCCCAAAACTCACTTTCAGTTGAGTGTATTTATACAGTTGGTTCAAAATAACCTGCGGGTTTTCTCCACGCTTAATTTGAATGACAACTCTCATGCCTTCTCTGCTTGATTCATCCCTTAAGTCTGAAATCCCTTCAACTTTTTTATTACGGACTAAGTCTGCCATTCCTTCAATTAAGCGAGCTTTATTCACCTGGTATGGCAGTTCAGTTACAATGATCTGAGATTTGCCATTAGACATTTCTTCAATATCACAAACAGCCTTAATCGTGAAAATACCTCTGCCTTTGAGATAAGCATCTACAAGGCCTTTTTTACCTTCTACAATACCACCCGTTGGAAAATCAGGACCTTTAATACAGGCTAAAAGCTCTTGATCAGAAACTGTTTCTTGTGAAAGAAACATCATTGCTGCATCAATAACTTCAGATAAATTATGAGGAGGAATATTTGTTGCCATACCAACAGCTATTCCACTTGAACCATTAACGAGTAAATTTGGAATCTTTGATGGTAAAACATCAGGAATTAATAATGTATCATCATAGTTTGGAGAAAAAGAAACAGTCTTTTTATTTATATCCTCTAACAAAAGCTCTGCAAGCTTTGTCATTCTAACTTCAGTATACCTTTGGGCTGCAGGACTATCTCCATCAACAGAACCAAAGTTTCCTTGTCCATCAACAAGTGGGTATCTTAACGAAAAATCCTGCGCCATCCTTACCATAGCATCATATACAGCATTATCGCCATGAGGATGGTATTTACCTATAACATCACCCACAACTCTAGCAGACTTTTTGTAGGCTTTATTATGGTAGTTTCCTAGATCATGCATAGCGTACAAAATTCTTCTATGAACAGGCTTTAAGCCGTCCCTAACATCAGGAAGTGCTCTACCTACAATAACACTCATAGAGTATTGGAGGTAAGCCTCTCTCATTTCTGTATTTATATCAATTTTTTGTATGCCTTTAACTTCTTCTGTTTCCATAACTTATACATCCAACTCTTTTACTAATAGGGCATTGTCTTGAATAAACTTCCTACGTGGTTCTACTTGCTCACCCATAAGAGTGCTAAAAGTTTCATCAGCTAAACGGGCATCATCTATTGTAACTTGTAGTAATGTTCTGTTTTCAGGGTTTAGAGTTGTCTCCCACAGCTGTTCGGGGTTCATCTCGCCTAAACCTTTATATCTTTGGATTCCCCAACCTTTTCGACTAAACTCAAAAAGTTTTCTATATAAACTCTCTTTTGAATCCGCTATATAGTCAGAGCCTTCTATTTTGAATTCAACTGGGTATTCAAAAATTGAACTCGATGTTCTCCAAAAGTCAGAAATATCCTTCCACTGATTTGATTCAAAATAATCAGCATTTAGAACTGTTTTTTTCTGTTTTGAAAATCTTCTTGTTGAAATCGTTAATCCAGATTCATCAGCTTTATGCTCAAAGAAGGTAAATCCTAACTCTATGTTGTCGTCTACGTATTCTTTTAAAGCCTTAATAAACTCTTCTGATTTATTTAAAATATCTGATTCACTTATATTATTTTTTAAAATATATTTAAGTATTTCTTCTTCAGACTTTCTGGAAGCTTGAGCTATTAATTTATCAAAACTTCTACACTTTGTAATAAAGTCTTTTTTCTTGGCACTGCTTAATTCTGGGTAATTAGGAAAAGAAATGCTTTCTATTACACTAGAAATCATTTCTTCATCTAGATCTTTTTCATTTTTAAGATACTTTTCTTTCTTACCTTTTTCAATTTTATACAGGGGAGGCTGTGCAATATAAATATAACCGTTCTCAATAATCCCAGGTAATTGCCTGTAGAAAAAGGTTAACAATAAAGTTCTAATATGGGATCCATCTACATCTGCATCTGTCATGATGATAATTTTATGATAACGTACTTTAGACACATCTGTTGTTTTACCAATGCTTGTTCCTAATGCACCAATCATCATTTTAATTTCAGGATTAGAAAGCATCTTATCAAAACGAGCTTTTTCTACATTTAATATCTTACCTTTAAGAGGCAACACGGCTTGAGTTCTTCTGTCTCTTGCTTGTTTTGCAGAACCACCTGCAGAGTCTCCCTCCACCAGGTATATTTCGCAAAGACTGGGGTCTTTTTCTTGGCAATCAGCCATTTTACCAGGAAGTGAATGAGAATCTAATGCACTTTTTCTTCTTGTTAAATCTCTTGCTTTTCTTGCCGCAATCCTTGCTCTAGCCGACTCAACACATTTTTGAAGGATTTTCTTTGCTGTTGCAGGGTTTCTATCAAGCCATTCAGATAGTTTTTCATTTACTAAAGATTCAACTATTCCTTTTACTTCCGTGTTAGCTAACTTTACTTTCGTCTGACTCTCAAACTGTGGATCAATGACTTTTACAGATACAACAGCTGCTAAGCCTTCTCTAATATCATCACCGTCTAAGTTTGTTTTGAGGTCTTTTAAAAAGTTCTTTTGAGTAGCATATGTATTTGTTGTTCTTGTTAATGCACTTCTTAATCCAACGAGATGAGTTCCACCTTGTGGAGTATTAATATTATTACAATATGTAGAAATATTTTCTGAATAAGAATCATTCCACTGCATAGCTACTTCAACTTCTACGTCGTCTTTTGATGCCTTAAAATATATTATATCAGAATGCAGTGTTTTTTTAGTTAGGTTAATAAATGCAATAAATTCTTTTAAACCTTCTTCATAATAAAACCTTTCAGTTTTACCAACTCTTTCATCTGTTAAAATAATTTCCAAACCTGCATTTAAAAATGCAATTTCTCTTATTCGACTTGAAAGGCGACCTAAATCAAATTCAATTTCGTCACCAAATATTTCAGGGTCAGGCTTAAAGGAGGTTGTTGTACCTGTCTCTGTAGTTTCTCCAAGCTCTTCTAGCTTAGATGTTGGTTTTCCTTTTTGGTAACTTTGCTTCCAAACTTTTCCATCTCGTTTAACTTGAACAGAACACCGACTTGAAACAGCATTTACAACAGAAGCACCAACTCCATGAAGACCACCTGAAACTTTGTAAGTATCACTATCAAATTTTCCACCTGCATGAAGAACTGTCATAACAACTTCTACAGCTGATTTACCACTTGGGTGCATACCGACTGGAATCCCTCTTCCATCATCTTCAACCTTTAACGAACCATCTGTTTCTATTGTAATGTTGATATGTTTACAAAATCCTGCAATCGCTTCATCCACAGAGTTATCAACAACCTCCCAAACAAGATGATGAAAGCCTTTTACTGAACTGTCTCCAATGTACATGGCCGGTCTTTTTCTTACCGCTTCTAGACCCTCTAATACTTGGATAGATGATGCTGAATATTTATTTTTATCAACACCCTCTGTTATCTCTGCTGTCACTTATGCCTCCGAGCTCTTATAGGGTTCTATACTTCCCGTTGAAACTTCAAAAAATTGTACTTTTTCTTTTAATAAATGCGTCAACTTATTTTCTGTTAACACTGTACTCATAAAACAAGGACCTCGCCAATTTTTTATAAATTCGTATAAAGCGTTTTGCTTAACACTATCTAATTCCGACATAAGATCGTCCATTATCAATAGTACCTGTTGCCCTCTTTCAACTCTCCATTGAGCTTCTGCTGTTAAAAAACCTAGAACTAAAAGTCTTTGCTGTCCTTGCGAACAATAAAACCTTGAGTCCTGACCATTTATTTCAATTCTTATATCATGTTTGTGAGGCCCAACCAAGGAGGTCCCTGCCAGGATTTCAAGCTGTTTTTTATCACTTATAGCTTGCATTAAATTGAGTTTCGAATCTTTTTTTAGCCCACTTTCTATATTAAAATCAAACTCATGATGTGAAAATTCAGGTTCAATATATTGAATATTTAAACTTATTTTCTTACCCCATGTTTTTTCTAAAAACTCCTGATATCCTGGCATCAATTGTAGCAAGATATGTTTTCGTGCTCTTGTTAACTCTTGTGCATGAAGACACATAAGCTGGTTTAAACTTTCTAAAGTTTTAAGGTTTTCCTCATAAATACCCTCCTGTTTTCTCAAAATTCTCAGCAAAGAGTTCTTAGTTTTGAGAGTTTTTTCAAAATTTTTTACTATTCTGTAAGCCTTATCCCCTGAGTTTTCCACAACCAAATCCACAAGTTTCCTTCTACTCTCTGGTCCTTGTTGAATTGCTGATAAACTTTGGGGGGAAAATACAACAGATGCTACTTTTTTCTTTATACTTGATCTAGAGATTTTCTTTTCATTTAAATAGAATTCAGGTTTAGATTCTCTACATTTTACCCTGATGTTGTTTAGTACTTTATTTTCAATAAACTGAGCTTCAATAGTAAAATTTTTTGAACAACTTTCGAAATTAAACATATGCTCTATTTTTGCTTTCCGAAACGAACTTCCAGAAAAAATATAAGAAACAGCTTCTAAATAATTTGATTTACCTTGACCGTTTTCGCCAATAAAGCAGTTTAAATTTTCAGTAAAATCAATTTTACTTGGTTTTAGGTTTCTAAATCCATCAGTTTGAATTGATACTATTTTCATATATTTAAAATCAAAATTTCATTGGCATTACAACACAAGTATATCGATCATCACCTGCTGGTTTAATAACACCTGGTGAAGAATCATTTTGTAGGTGAACAAAAATATTTTCTTTATCTGTACTTGTTAAGACATCAATAATAAATTTAGCATTAAAGCCAATCTTAAGGCTCTCACCTGCATAGTTTACCTCTAACTCTTCCTTAGCATCGCCCATTTGTGGGTTATGTGATGTAATCTCTAATTTATTATCCGTTAAGTGAAACATAACACCCTTAGAATTCTGAGTTGATAAAAGAGACACTCTTTTTAAACTAGATAAGAACTTTTCCCTATTAATTTCAATTTTGTGATTAAACTCTTTAGGAAGAAACTGCTCAAAGTTTGGATACTGTCCCTCGATTAATCTAATCATTAAAACTGTCTTACCAGATTTTGCAACCAATTGAGCGCCTTCAAGTGCCATCTCTACTGGGTCCTGTGAACTCTCTATAAGCTTCTTAAGCTCATTTAAGCCTTTACGTGGTATGATGACACCTTTTTGAAAAGCAGGGTGTTCTAGAGCCTCTGAGGCCTTAAGTTCTCTTTCTACCAAACATAACCTATGGCCATCTGTTGAAACCATTCTTAAATCTTCTCCAAGTTTATTTTCAAAAAAGACACCATTAAGGTGATAACGAGTCTCATCTGTTGAAACACTGTAGATCGTTTTTTCGATCATCTCTGAAAGTGTTTTTGGTGGAATAGAAAAAAAGCTTTTTGTGGAAAAGGTTGGGAATACTGGGTATTCTTTATCGCTCATGCCAACAATATGGAAAAGAGATTTACCCTGAGTTATTTCTAACCAGTTGTTTTCTAGTTTCTTAAGTTGAATTTCTTCATCATCAAGTTCTTTAACAATATCAAAAAGGTTTCGTGCATGTACAACTGCTTTACCTTTTCCATAAACTGTACATTGCGCTACATCAGTTAAACTCACTTCTAAATCTGTAGCGAATATGTGTAACTCATGATCCGTTGTCTCCAACATCACGTTTACTAAGACAGGAGATGTGTTTCTTTTCTCAACAACATTCTGTGCTCTTGATAAAACTTGCATCAATTCTTTTTTTTGAATGGATATGAACATGAATTTCCCCTTAATTACTTCTTTTTATATATATTAAAACTAGTAGTAGTAGTAGGTCTGTTGAAAACCGAGTTAATGCATTAAGTATCTAATATCATTCATTTTTTAAAAACTTTTAATATGTGCATAAATCTGTGTAAAAAAAAACAAAAACTGTGGAGAAAATGAACCCACTCTAAACTCACAGCTTTTTGCACATAGTTTTGCACAAATGCAATTCACACCCCCGTGATACTGTGTATTCTATTTTCTAAGTCATCAATATCACTACGTAATTCAATGTTTTGACTATGTTGATTTTTGACTCTTTTGAGTGCATTCATGACTGTCGTGTGATCTTTACCCCCAAATGCTTTGCCTATTTCTACATAAGATAAATCAAGATGTTTTTTTATAAGATGCATAGCAATTTGTCTTGCAGT
The DNA here is from genome assembly GCA_937958795.1 of uncultured Bdellovibrionales bacterium. Classification (GTDB taxonomy): domain Bacteria; phylum Bdellovibrionota; class Bdellovibrionia; order Bdellovibrionales; family UBA1609; genus CALGNA01. The sequence goes on from CALGNA010000082.1 coordinate 24,631, forward strand.
AACAATGACCTTGGTTCTGTTTTTTGACTTTAAATCTACAACTCGGATTTTATAATGGCTTGCCACCATTTTTTGGATATCCTCAATTGTGATAGTA
>CALGNA010000083.1 GCA_937958795.1 uncultured Bdellovibrionales bacterium
GTCTAATTTTTCTAAAATAATTTGTTAACTCTATTTCATTTTCATCATTATTATTTGAATATCGATATATCCAACTACTAGAAATAATTGAGCCATTTTGATCAAACTCTTCAATTGCTGGCATAGGCGCTACAACTTCAGGAAGAGAAACTCTATTTAAATTATCTAAAATCAGCTGCTTAATTCCAGTGTCATTCACATAGTCTGGGTGTTGACTCAATTTATCGAACTTAACTGAATTTACATACAATAGATCTAAATACGATTCCCAGTAATTTTTTGAATAATCCAACTTATCTAAATACTCAAATGGAATAAAGTTATCTTGATAAAAAAATGTAGCTTTTCCTAAGGCTAGTGTAATACGGTCATTCATATATTTTCTATATGTACTAATTCTACTTTTCTTTCTAACTTCACTCTCTTTTTTAAGACCCCTAAAGTCATAATTATTGTCTTCAAAAAACTTTAAAATTTCAGATGGCACAACCTGAACTAACTCTCTAATATCATCATTCATAAAGTAGTTTTTGTAATTAAAGACAAGGTCATCATGATGAATATAACGAATATCACTCAATTGATTAGAACTTACTTCTCTTTTTGTAGATTTATTCTTATTTAATGAAGAACAACCTGAAAATAGAAATAGCGAACATATAAAACAAAAGAACTTAAACACAATACAATCCTAATAAAATGACTCTTATTAAAATATATCATCACTTCGTATTTATTTTCAAATTCCAGTCAAATTCAAAAAAAATCATGCAAATCAATATAAAACTCCACTAGACCTAGGGCGACCTACTTCTTTTTCTATATTTTCAAACTACACTTTAAAAATCTAAAGTCGTACTAACCTCTTTAGTTTTTAAATTTACTATCATAAGCTTATCTAAATCAGGTTTTTTTGTATTCTTTAAAACAATATGATGGATATGCTCTGATTTTCCCATCAATAGACCACTTATCTCATATCCCTCAGACATTAACTCACTTAAGGGTTTATAATAAAGCTTCATAGATCCAAACAGATACCTGGTAAATTTATTTGCTACCCTTGTACTAGGTTTCATTTCTTTTTGAAACTCATCATATCCCTCATCAACAAAGGATTTATACTTAAATTCTTTTCCTGAAGCATCAATCATAAAGTAAGCAGACCTATGTGAGCCATGGAAAAATGTAAAGAAAAAAGTACCTAAGCCTTTTTTGCGATCAATATCTGTAATACCAAAGCGCTCACCTAAGATTTTAAAATAGGCCTCCATGTGGCTAGTACTAGAAAAGAAAGCCTTTACTAAATCCTGCGTATCTTTATAAAAATAACTGCAGTTGATTTGAGCCTGCAGTGTGCAGTTTACTTTTAAACTCTCTGCAATCGTTAATGACTTTAGTTCTTGTTTTGATTCTACAGGTGCTGCAGCAGTAGCTTTGGCTTGCTTACTTGTGCCATTTTTCATCATTTCTTTTTCAATATCAGCTACAACTTTATATTCATCAGATTTGTTACATCCTGAGAAATTCAAAACCGCTAAAGACAAGAGAACACACTTTAAAACACAGCTATACATATTTTTATACACTTCTTTAGACACAGTACAGATCCTTTTATTTCGTCTACTTACAACAAGTCACTTAACTCATTAACGCTTCTAACTCTTCCCATCTCTGATACCTACCCGCAAGTAAATCCTGAAGGCTTGAAATCTCTTTTGAAACCTCTATGAGCTCTTGTGGATTTAATGGACTTGAGATTTTTTCATTTAGCTTTTCTAATTCAGCTTCTTTTTTTTGGATTTCTTTTTCAATGCTCTCGTATTCTTTTTTATCTTTGTACGAGAGTTTCTTTTTTGGCTTTTTATCGCTTTGAGCTATCTGCTCATCAAGTGAGCTTTTTACTGGAGCAGCTTGGATCTTTTTTTTAGGTTTATTTTTCACACTTAACCACTGATCAAGGTCACCATAAAAGTTCCAATCCCCTTCTCCCTCTAAAGCTAGGTACTTATTACAAATATTTTGAATAAAGCTTCTATCATGCGAAATTAAAATCAAACATGTGCTTAACTCACTCAAAGTCTCTTCTAATAAAACAAGAGAATCTATATCTAAATCATTTGTTGGCTCATCTAGTATGAGAATATCAGCTGGTTTGAGTAAAATTTTGGCAAGCTGGAGCCTTGCTTTTTCTCCACCAGAAAGCTGAGAGATTTTTAAGAAAAAATGATCCTGAGAAAACAAGAACTTTGTCGCATAGCTTGCAACGTGCATAGGCCTTCCAGCAAGCATGACCTGCTTACTCCCTTCGCCTAAAAAATCAAAAATGCTGATTGTTTCATCGAGGTCTGCTTTTGCTTGATCAAAATAAACTATTTTTAAATCATCTAAAACCTTAAGAGTCCCTGAGTCTTGTTTTACATCTCCCATCAGCATTTTGATAAGAGTTGTTTTGCCTGATCCATTATCACCGAGCAGAGCTAGTCTCATCTTAGGAGATAAAACAAAGTCTAAGTCTTTAAACAAAAGCTTATCTCCGTACGCCTTTGAAAGCCCTTCTGCTTCTACAAGTTTTTTGGTTTTACGGCCTGTCTCATCAATTTTTATTGTAATACTTCTTTTAGACTCGCTTAAACGGGTTTTAACTTTATCTAAGTTATCCAAAAGCTCGTGTGCATCTTTAATCCTAGCTGTACTTTTTGTCGTACGAGCTTTCACACCAGCCCTTAACCAATCGACTTCTCTGCGAGCTTTGTTTCCTAAGCTTTGAGACAGCTTTTCTTGCTCTTCAAAATACAAAGCTCTTCTATCTAAAAACTCATTATAAGAAACATTATAAGATAAATGCTCATTTACAAAAGCAGGTCCAATCTCGATTGTTCTATTTGTTGTACTATTAAGAAAAGCCCTATCATGGCTAATAAGAACAAACGAGTGCTCCCAGTTTTTTAAAAAATCCTCCAACCACTTAATGGCTTCCCAATCCATGTGATTTGTAGGCTCATCTAAAAACAATAAGAGAGGATCTTTACATAAGGCCTCTGCAATAGATAAGCGCTTAACCCACCCACCAGATAACTCCGAGACTAGCTTCTCAGGCTCTTCAAACCCACAAAGAGACAATGCAATAGCTCTTTGGACCTCTAATGTAACTTCATCTTCACGAGAACCTTTTGTGGCCTCGATCAAAACCTGCTCCACAGTTGATTCTTTTGGATAAGAAGGCGACTGAGGGATATAGGCCATTTTTAGATGCTTTTGCTTAATAACGTCTCCGCTATCTGCCTCTTCCTGCCCTGATAGAATCTTAAGCAAAGTAGATTTACCTACTCCATTTCGCCCAATAATTGCGATTTTTTCACGGTCATTAATACTGAGGCTTAAAGAGCTAAAAAGCTCCTTAGAACCAAAGGTTTTCGAAAGGTTTTTTGTAGAAATTAGACTAGCCATACTCGAGAAGCTAGCCCAAAAGAGATTCAGACTCAAAGCCTTCTTTTAAGGCTTTAAACCCTCGAAATTAGTAAGCTCTAATAACATCAGCAAGGTCAAAATAGTTCACTCGGTTCTTTTTTGAAGTTCTTCTATCAAGGTCTTTAATAAAATCTCTGTACTTATTTTGAACATCTAAGTTGAGGCTTTCTTGCCAACCCTCAATAGGTCGGCCTCTGCTATCATAGCAATAGTCATTTATGTTTCCATTATCTCGGTATATACTAAAAAAGGTCTGATCTATCTTTACATCTATAACTTGATGATATCTAGAAAGATCGATCGTCTTTTTACCCTTAATTTCAATCAAAAAATCAGAAGACTTATAGACGACTTTATGTACGAAGCCTGAATCAAAATTTAATTCCATCTCAAAATTAAAATCTACATCATAACTATACTGACATGCCCATTCTTGTTTTGAAAATCTATAATTCTCAATTGCTATAATTTCATTCTCCGAACTATTATTATCAATTTTTTTACAATCTTTATGATTATCAAGTTCTTTTATATTTCGCTCATAATAACCAATGAGTTCGTTTACAGTATGACCTTTCAAGATATTTCTTTCTTCTGCGTCTTCTAAATGAGCATATTTAGAATGAACTCTACTCACAACTTTTGGGTCTAAATACACAATGACACTATCGACATTAGAAACATAAGATGTACTGCTAACTTCAAAAGCATCTATAAGAATAGGCAATGCCTCAAAAGAACAATCTTTTTTTCGTGATTTTACTACAGTCGCTTGTTCTATTTTACTAATCTCATCTTCTATAAGATCAATTTGATTAAAAAACATATTTTTATAAAACTGTTCGTTTGTATTACCTGGCATATATAAATCACACTCAAAAGCATGATTATTCCAAAGGTTTGCCGTACTATAACACCAATCACCATACATTCGAAATTTCATCTTTCCATCTAAAAAACCCGAACTGTTCAGTGAAAAACCAAGTAATATTAAAAATATAAAAATATTTTTCATTTCATGCACCCCATGCCGTTTAATAAATTTACCCGCTCATTATGACTAGTCTTTAATTAAAGAACTCAAAAATCGAACTCTTAATAAACTTCAATAACATCAGAGATATCAAAATAGTTCATTCGGCTCTTTTTTAAAGTTCTTCTATCAAGGTCTTTAATTAAATCTCTGTACTTATTTTGAACATCTAAGTTGAGGCTTTCTTGCCAACCCTCAATAGGTCGGCCTCTGCTATCATAGCAATAGTCATTTATGTTTCCATTATCGCGATATTTACTAAAAAAAGTTCGATCTATTTTTAGATCTATAGCTTGATTATACCTAGGGAGATCCACTGTTTTTTTGCCCTTAATATCTATCGAAAAATCAGAAGACTTATAGACGACTTTATTAAAAAAACCTGAATCAAAATTTAATTCCATCTCAAAGTTAAAATCTACATCATAACTATACTGACATTCCCATTCTTGTTTTGAAAAACTATAGTTTTCAATTTTTACAAGTTTATTTTCATTATTATTGCTTTCAATTCTTTTACAATCCACACTATCGTCTAACTCTTTTACATTGCGATCATAATAACTAAGAAGCTCACTAACGGTACGCCCATTCAAAATATTTCTTTCTTCTTCGTCTTCTAAATGAGCATATTTAGCATGCACTTTACTCACAACAGTTGGATCTAAATACACAATGACTTTATCGATATTTGAAACATAAGATGTACTGCTAACTTCAAAAGCATCCAAAAGAACAGGCAATGCCTCAAACGAACAATCCTTTTTCTTTGAACTTACAACAGTTATTTTCTTAAGTGCGTTTAAATATTTATCCAGAAGTTTAACTTCACTGAATAACATATTTTTATAACGCAACTCAACTGCGTTGTCTGGCAAATAGCTATCACATTCAAAGGCATGATTATCCCAAAAAGTAGCTGTGCTATAACACCAGTCTCCTGTAAGCCTAAACCTTATATTACCATCTAAAAAACCTGAACTGTTCAGTGAAAAACAAAGTAACATTATAAATACAAAAATATTTTTCATTTATATCCTTCCTTGGAAATAGACCTATTTATTAATTCCTTTAATAAATTCACAACCTTATTAAACACATTTTTATTTTTTTGAAAAGAAGTTATAATTTCAGATGCCAACTATAAATTCAATTTACTGTTTAATTTAAGACACATAGCTTTGTTTATTATATTTCAAACAAAATTTCTGACACTTAGTGTTCTTGAAATTCTATATATTTTTAAAACTAAATCATTTTATTGTTTTAGCATATAATCAATAATTTCAGAAAAATAACCCACTGACCTTGCACCCATGATCGTAATATCATTTATCATAAAACAAGGAGTCCCTCCAAAACCTAAGTTAATCGCCTCTAAATGATCTTCAGTGACAAGGTCTTTTACTTTTTTAGATTGAATGTCTTTTTTAAGTTTTTTTAAATTAACCCCAAGCTTTTTAGCAGTTTCTTTTAAAAAAGTTTCCCCTCCGCGTATACCGGATTGATTTTCATAAAGAAAATCATGAAACTGAATAGCCTTTTGATGATCTTGCAATGCTATTGCTTCATAATATTGAGCAGCTGTCTTTGAATGTGGCTTGCCTGGCAAATGCTTATACAAAAGCCTTACTTTTCCTTTATACTTTTTGTCTATCAAAGTTTTCATTGTTAGATATGCATTTGAACAATAGGGACACCTAAAGTCTGAATATTCTACTATAGTAACTTTAGCATCCTTAGAACCCATAAAGACACGTGATTCTTCAATTTTAGGTTTCATGACCTGCAAAGGCTTAGCTGTATTTTGATCTGCTCTCTGCTCGACTTTTTTCTTTTGGGCAGAATCTTTTTTAAAAAAATTAAACCCCGCCATGAGTTGATTCTGGTTTTGCGAAAACCCTTTACTCAACTCAGATTTAGAACTTAAATTATCATTTATTGCATTACTAATTTCTCCATCAAGACTTCTAAACCCTACAAGTGATAGTCCTAAAATTAAAACCCCAAATTTTATTACAATAGACCTTCGTCTTTGATTTAAATGACACCTCATAACACCCCGCCCCTTCTAACAGTAATAGATTTAATGACCCCTCAAAATTGTATCTTCAAAAAGACTTCCGATCTACAGATGATTTATTTGACGCAAAAAACACTTTTGAAAGACCAATCTACTAATGCTAGATAAGGACTAAGCAACAGCTTACTAAGCACCAAGGAGGGCAGCATAGTGAAAAATTTTATTCTCTTTATTTTTAGTTTTCTTTTTTCTTTTTCAAGTCTTGCAGACGAAAACTTTTCATTCAGTTACAAATATGACGACAAACCATGTTCTAATGTAAAAATTGAGAGCTATTGTGAAGCCATTGCAGACGAAGAAACCAGTACTTTTTCTCAGGATTTTACAGACATTATCAGTCATGCCACACAAAATATTCGCTATGAAGAATATGATAATTGTTTAAATAAAGTTTTAACAACATTCTCTGAAGTTTACGATGAGTTTATTGATCAAAATGTAGATTTTAATACTATAAACTATCAATTTAAGTTTGACCCTAGAAACTTTCACAAACTTTATTTAGAAGCATTAGATTTTTTAGGCACAGAAGATGGTTGGGAAGAAAAACCTCTTTTTAAGAATCCACACTTCGGTTATGATACTTTTAATGGCTATTACACTCACAAAGTAAAAAGGTATCAAGAGGATCAACAAGAACTTGAAGAGTCTTGCCAACTCATTGAACAGCTTGGAGACCAGAAAAACCTTGAGTTTGAATACTTCAATACCACACTAAGGCCCGGACTCTACAATTGTACAGATAAAGTGAAGTACCATTTATACTTCCAGAACAGAACAAGAAGGGCCTATACAGAGCGATCCGTTTTTAACTTTTTTGATCACATTCTGCCTTACAAAAAAATATTTAAATTCAATGAAATTGCTATTAAAGCGACAGGGCTTCCAACTCAACGTTTCCAGCGCCTCTTTGAAGAAGACACAAGTGGTTGGCATGGTTTTGAAGATGTTTTTCATGGCTTTCTCTACTCTAAACCACTTTATGTGTATGATAATTTTAGCTTAGCTAGCTGTCACAATACTGAACTTATGAAAGAACGAATGAGAAGCGGTCTAAATAGTTTAGTAAATCATTCTAAAGAATTTACTAATAAAATTATTGATCCAATTGGATATTAGGCTGTATGAAAGTAACTCTCAAAACGCTCCGCAGGACTTTCTTCTTCCGGAGTTTCAACAAGTTCAAGCTCTTTTACAATAAGAGAGCGTGCTTGATTCATAACTTCTTTTTCACCAAAACTAAGATCTTTTTGATCTTTTAAACGATAAAGTTCTCTGAAAACCTCAGCAATTTCATAGATAGATCCAGATTTGATTTTCTCCATATACTCACGGTGTCTACGATTCCAGGTCTGTGTGATTTCAATTTTCTTATTTTTGTCTTTCTTAATCAAAAGCTTCATAACCTTTGTTGCTTCTTCACTCGACACAACTGCTCTTAAACCTATCTTTTCTGACCTTGCCTCTGGCACTAAAACCTTCATCCCATTATCTTGTATTTTGATAGAATAGAAAAGTTGATTTGTTCCTTGAATGTCTTTTTTATCAATCGAAGTTATGACTCCAACGCCATATCCAGGATAAATGGTCATATCTCCGACTTTAAAAGTTGCCATGAATAGCCTCCAGACTTGAGCCGATAGTATGACAAAAGTCCTAAATGTTCAATGCGTCATGAAATAACTACTGTTATCCTTAACGCGTCCTTGATAATTGGAGTTTATTTAGTTTTTTTATAAACTAGATTTAAAACTGACAGGTTCATAAGTGCCCAAATACAGCTAGAAAAAAGGAATATTGAACCTAATAGCCAAATTCCTCTTACAGGACCCCATGAATCATATAAAGCTCCGACGGGCCATGCCATAAACATCCCAAAACTATGAAAAGACAAACTGACTAGACTACTAAGCCGCCCTCGATATGACTCCTCAACTAATAGCTGCAGAGAAACTGTTAAGGATGCAAAGGCCAAATAAAGACCAAACCCGACACCAAATGCAACCAAGCTGGCAGAGAAAGCAGTCTTAGTAAGTGGAAAAATGAATACAGCCAAAATTGTAATGGGCAGACCTAAAAATAATAGCTTTAAAGGCTCTTTTGGCTTCCAAAGCGCAAACCCCATTGCTCCTAACATTGATCCAAATGCCGGAAACATCACAAAGGCACCAAATGCCTGAGCATCTAACTGAAAATACTCTTTCATATGTGTTCTAAACACCACAATAATCAGAGGTAAAATAGTTACTATCCCTAAGTTCAATTGGATAATTCTGTATCTTAATGCCTTATTATTAAACACATACCTCAAACCATCTTTTAGGTTCTCAATAGGACTAGATTGAGTTTGATCAGACATCTCACGAGGCCTTAACTTCAAACTCTGAATAACAAAGAGTAATAAAATAAATGTTGCCGCATCAAAAAAGAAGACTGCACCAGCACCCCAGAAAGCCATGATTCCACCAGCAACCACAGGACCAACCATACGTCCTAAATGAAATGTTGTGGAATTTATGGACATAGCCTGCTGTAAATCCTCCTTAGGAACAAGCTGAGTTACAAAAGTTAGAAAAGCAGGAGAATCAAAGGCCAAAACCAAGCCTTCTGCAAAAGCAAAAACCATAAAGTAAATAAGCTGAACCTCAGTGAGCTCAACTAAAAATGCTAATATAAGTGTTAAAACAGCCATTACAGCCTGCGTGACCATCATAAGCTTCTTTGTATTCACCCGATCAACCAAAACTCCACCCTGTAAAGTGAAGATAAAGGTCGGAATACTCGAGATTAGCAAAAGTAACCCAAGACTTTTTGATGAACCCGTTAGCTCTAAAACCAGCCAGGACCTTGCTAACTCATGCGACCAACGACCAATAAGGGATAGGCTATGGATAAAAAAGAATTTTCTAAATGGAGCATGAACAAATGGCCTAAAGCGACTGGATAAAAAACTCACTCTCATTAGACTATGCCTTCTCTTGATCTATTAATAGCATAAAAATGCGCACTCAATTAAAAAAGCCCTTTGACCCACAAGCCAGTCAGTCATATTTATCTTAGAATCACTTAGAAAAATAGATTGAAACTCATATTTAGGAACCACAGATATAAGGAATAACCATGACTTCAAAAGTTAAAGAAATCTTAAGCTGGTATGACTCTGATAACCCAGGCGTTAAAACAAATTTAGCACGCCTCTTAAATCATGGAAAGTTAGCTGGAACAGGTAAACTTGTCATTTTGCCTGTTGATCAGGGATTTGAACACGGGCCTCTTAAAACATTTGAAAAAAACCCGTTAGGCTATGACCCACACTATCACTTTGATCTTGCCATTGAGTCTGGTTGCAATGCCTATGCAGCACCTCTTGGATTTATTGAAGCAGGAGCTTCTAAATATGCTGGCGATATTCCTCTAATTCTTAAAATCAATAATTCAGACAGTCTTTTTAAAAATAACGATGCCCCTTGCTCAGCAGTTACATCTTGGATTGATGATGCCTTAAGGCTCGGATGTGTTGGCATCGGTTACACGATTTACCCTGGTAGCTCAGCAAGAAATGACCAATACGAAGCCCTTGCTGAAGCAACACGATATGCCAAATCAAAAGGTCTTGCTGTTATTGTTTGGTCTTACCCAAGGGGTGAAGGGCTTAGTAAAGAAGGCGAAACTGCAGTAGATGTGATCTCTTATGGAGCGCAAATTGCAGCCCAATTAGGTGCTCACATTATTAAAGTAAAACCACCAACTGCACATGTTGAACTAAAAGAAAACCAACAAGCATTAAATGATTCTAAAACTCCTTACGCTGAACTAACCCAAAGAACTCAAATGGTTTTAAAGTCAGCTTTCAACGGAAAACGTATTTTGATTTTTAGTGGTGGAGCCTCCAAAGGAACAGACGCAGTGATTGAAGAAGTCGCTGCACTTGCTAAAGGCGGATCTTTTGGGAGTATTATGGGGCGGAACGCCTTTCAAAGACCCAAACAAGAAGCACTTGATTTGCTTGATAAGATCATTAACATCTACAAAGCATCTTAAGTTAATAGAAGTGACTCAATAGAACTGAAGAATAAAATAGAATTTAATAAAGTAGAAGAAAGCGACATGACTCAAAGCAAAGAAAACCCACTTAAAGCTGAAAAAAGAAAAAAACTCGAAAACCTTTTAGAGGCAAGTATCAACCCTTTTCCAGCTAGCTATAAAAAAACAAACTCTACCGAAGATGTTAAAACATTAACTAAAGACATAGTTGCGGGTGATAAACTAAAAGAACAATTCGTTAAGTGCGCAGGCAGGGTTATGACTAAAAGACCCATGGGGAAAGCTGCTTTTTTTAGCTTTACTGATCAAATTGGTAGCTCACAAGTTTATCTTCGCCTAGAAGAACTTTCGGAAGAAGCCCAAACTGTTTTTAAAAATCTTGATATTGGCGACATCATTGGGATTGAAGGCTATGTTTTTAAAACAAAAAAAGGCGAACCCACAATTCATGCCAATAATTTGACTATGCTTACTAAAACTCTTGAGCCACTTCCCGAGAAGTATCATGGTCTTACAGATATTGAATTAAAATACAGGTACAGACATTTGGACCTTGTTATGGACCCGGAAGCTCGAAAGGTTTTTGAAACACGATCTAAAATTATTCAAGAAGTAAGATCCTACCTATTAAATAAAAACTTTTTAGAAGTAGAAACACCAACTCTGCAACCAATATATGGCGGTGCAGCTGCAAAACCATTTACAACTCACCATAAAGCATTAGATATGCAGTTGTATTTAAAAATCAGTCCTGAACTTTATTTAAAACGACTTATAGTTGGAGGCTTTGAAAAAGTTTTTGAGATTGGAAAGAACTTCAGAAACGAAGGCATAGATAGGTCTCATAACCCTGAATTTACTATGCTTGAATACTATGAAGCTTACACGGATTACAACGATCAAATGCTTCAGTTTGAAGACTTAGTGAGCCATGTATGCTTTAAGGTTCACGGTTCTTTTAAAGTTCAATATCAGGGAACTGAAATAGACTTTACTCCACCTTGGACAAGACTTAAGGTTACTGATGCTGTTGAGAAAGTATTAGGCAAACCTTTGTCAGATACTTCAGAAGAAGAAATGAAAACTATAGCTCAAGAAAAAGACCCAGGCGCTAAAGCTGCATCACGAGGCGAATGGATCATGGTTCTTTTCGAAACCTTTGTAGAGCCTCAACTTATTCAGCCTACATTTGTAATGGATTTTCCAGTTGAAGTATCTCCACTAACAAAAGTACACAGAGAGGACTCTAAACTCGTGGAACGCTTCGAGCCCTATGTTGCAGGAATGGAACTAGGGAACGCCTATTCTGAGTTAAATGACCCTGTTGATCAAAGAAATCGACTCATGGATCAAGACCGACAACGTGGCGAGAATGAAGAAGCCCATCCAATGGATGAAGACTTTCTACATGCTATTGAAGTAGGAATGCCTCCAACAGGAGGTGTTGGAATAGGTCTTGAACGCCTCGTTATGCTCTTAACGGACAAACCAAGTATTAGAGATATCTTGTTATTCCCTACAATGAAAATCAAAGACAACTAAAGTATAAAGTGCCAGCTCAACTCGACACACATATTCAATACCTCAAAGGAGTTGGACCTAAGTTGGCAAGTTTGTTAGCTCTCCGTGGAATCAAAGATTACCAAAGTCTTATTGATTATTTACCTCGAAAATATATTCGAGTTGTCCAAGATCTTCATAAAGAAGAGCTTTTCCCTGGTGATTTAATTGAAACGCAAGCCTATTTTGTAGGTAAAAATTCTCGTCGCATATCTAATGGTAGAACTATAACAACTTTTAGTTTTAAAAATTCTAACTTTAATTTTAAAGCAGTTTTTTTTAAACTGCCATTTAGAGGCTTTTTAAGCCAACTAGAACCTGCACAAACTGTTACCCTTAAATCTAAAATTAAAAAAATTTCACTCCATAGCATTGAACTGCATCACCCTGAAATACAGTTTTTTAGTGAGCAAGCAGAACTAGAAGAACAAAAACCAACAACTTCAGAAAATCAAAAAGTCGATAAAGCTGATTTGATGGCAATTTATCCTGAAATCTATAATCTAAGTAGTGATAAAATAAGTAAAATGATTTCGGGAGCACTAAAAGAGTTAGAGAATTCAATTCCTGAAACACTCCCTGATTTTGTTATGAATCAGTATAAACTCCCAGGGCTTGAAGCTTGCTACAGGCACCTCCATCTAAAGGACCTACCTGAAAATCCCGTTAAAGGCCTGCAAACTAATAACTCCATATTTCACAAACGATTGAAATATGAAGAACTCTTCTGGTTTCAAGTTAGAATTTTTTTACAAAAAAAACTCAATACTAAGAAAAAAGTAACACCTCTACTTAGAGCTTCTAAAAGAATTCCTGCAGCTCTTGAAAATTTGCCCTTTCAACTAACCCAAGACCAACAAAATGTCATTCAAGAAATAATCGATGATTTTAAAAAACCACTTGCTATGCACAGACTCATCCAAGGAGATGTAGGGAGTGGCAAAACCTTAGTCGCTTTTGTTAGCGCTCTTCACGTCATTGATAATGGTGGTCAAACAGCTCTCATGGCGCCTACTGAAATTCTTGCAGAACAACATTATAAAAAAGCTAAAGAATTTTTTGAACCACTTGGTCTTACAGTTGCTTTTCTATCAGGAAGCCAAAAAAAACCTGAATATGATAAAAATTTAGCACTTATATATTCTGGAAAGGCTGCTTTTGCAGTTGGTACACATGCACTTTTTCAAAAAAACGTCTTCTTTAATTGCTTAAAGCTCGCAATAATAGATGAACAACATAGGTTTGGTGTTAAGCAACGCGAAGCACTTCACTCAAAAGGAAAAGAAGCCCATTTTTTAGTTATGACAGCAACCCCCATACCGAGAACTCTTTCTATGACTCTTTATGGTGACTTAGATATATCCATTATTAGAGAAAAACCACCAGGAAGAATGCCCATTCTTACTAAAGCTCTTTTTCAAAAAGAAAAAAAACGTGCTTTTGAGACTGCCTTAGAAGAGTTACAAAAAGGTCATCAAATCTATTGGATTTTTCCACTTATTGAAGAAAGTGAAAAACTAGAATTAAAATCTATTGAAACTGAATCTCCTGAAATTATTAAATTTTTTAAAGGCTTTAATGTTGGAATTCTACATGGAAAGTTAAAAGCAGTAGATAAAGAAAAAATTATGCTCGATTTTAGAGATAAAAAGTATGACATCCTATTATCTACGACAGTTGTTGAAGTTGGAGTGGATGTTCCTAATGCTACGACTATGATTATTGAACACGCTGAAAGATTTGGGCTCTCACAACTGCATCAATTACGCGGAAGAGTGGGACGAGGAACTCTAGAAGGCTTTTGCTTTTTAATGCTTGGTAAGGAAGTTTCTCAAGTTTCGATCCAAAGATCACAAATCATGGAAAAGTCTGATGATGGTTTTTATCTTGCAGAAGAAGATTTAAAACTCAGAGGCGCAGGAGATCTTTATGGTACAAAACAAAGTGGTTTGCCTGAGTTTAAATTTGTAAACTTAATTGAAGATCAAAAAATTATTGAATTTGCTAGAAAGGATGCAGAAAAATTTGTTTCGCTTGTTCAGTCTAAAAGAATCAAATTGAATCAAGAGCTTGAGCCAATTAAAAAAATTAAGATGTGGTCCTTAATAGGTTAATTTCAATTATAAATATCCATTATTTTCAAGTATGACTGAGCGCATTTAATCTTTATGTTTACCTACAGTAGATAAGTCGGTTTAATTAAGAATCAATTTACATTATCATTTTAAGTATGGGGTTAAACATGAAACTATTGAAGTATTTATTAGTATTAAGTTTTTTAGGATATTTGTCGTCTTGTGCAATAGCACCTTTAACTGAGCCTCATACAGCTAGAACTCTTGGTCAGGGAAACAATGAATGGACTGGTAGTTTAGGCTTTCCTTACATTAGTGCAGGCTATCAGCGTGGTGTATTAGAAAACTTAGATATAGGAGTTTTAGTTGAGCTTCAAGGTTATGGGGTTCCTTTATTGGCTCTTGAATCTAAGTATGCTTTTTTTCAGCAAGAACGAGGTATGGCTTTTGCCTTAGTCGGTGGAGTGGGTATCGCGCAATACTCTAAGATTTGGTATATAGGCCCTGTTTTTAGTTTCCACCCTAGTAGTCAATGGGAAGTTTCGCTTGCGGGAAAGCTAAATGGGTTCTTATGGTCAGAGTCTGATGATTTTGACTTAACTGATATCGAAGATGAGTTTGCTGATATTTATGATGAGTTTTTTGATCCTCATCATTATGTTTCTATTGATCTTTCTAACACATATTGGTTTCATGAAGGCTTTGGGTTAACAGGTAGTGTATCTAGTGTTTTCTTTAGTTTAGACGAACTTCAATTTAAAGGTGGGTTAAAGTTTAATTTCCGCTATTAACTTATCTGTTATAACTTAGGTCATAGCCTTGTGGGAGACTTTAAATTTAAGGCCAGATATAAAATTAAAAAACAGGGATAAATTTTGGATTTCAAGCTTACATCAAAGCAGTCTATTGTACTGCTCTAGTTTTGATTTTACATCAGTGATAAATAGCGAGATGATACCAGATTTTAGTTCAAAAATTAGCCTTCGTTTTTAGGCTGACTTGTTTTAATAATATATTCTTCAGGTTTGTTCGTTTCAATTTTAATAACAGCAAAGTTAATTGATGTAGCTCCAGCCTCAGTAATTGTATACATTATTTTTTTCAGAGATAACAAATCTATAGACTCATCAGCCTGAATTGTAACTTCTTTTATTGCAGATAACATAGCAACCTGATCGTCAAGCTCGTTATTATTAAGAGTTTTTTGTAGTTTATATGATAAAGAGTTTTCAAACTCTAAGGTCTTCATTTCAATACTGTTTTTTATATAATCAAAAAGACTCTCAACAAACCAATCTTTTTGTTCTCTAACTTCACTAAAGGTTATAACTTCACTTTCATTTACTCTAATCATTTCTTGCGAAATAATAACAACTGTAGATGGCTTCAATTCCTTTACACTAGCTGCAGAAGGCATTTGGACGGATTTTTCTAAGGTAAGAACATCACCAGTATCTTTATAGTTTTGTAGTAAAAATACAACCAGTACAGTAAACATATCAACCATGGCCGTTAAGGAGAGTACTGCAACGAGTGTTCTCTTCCCACCACCCATTTTTCCATGTCTATTTCGTTTTCCTGGTACTTTGATAGGCATTACTCAACACTCCCTGTCGCAATTGATATCTGAGGAAAGCCAGCTGTAATAAGAACATCCATTCCGCCTACTAAACCACCATATTCTAAATCATCATAAACTGTTAGAACAACGTCTTCTTTCTTGGGATAGTTCGTTTTAATAAGCTTCATTTCATTCAGTAGCTTAGCTTTGTCGTAAGCGCCCATAAATGAAGGAATTTCCATTTGGCTTGTACCTGCATTTACAACATACCTGTCTTTTAAGATATCGACTCGTAAAGCTAACTTAGCCTCAGGCGGTACTTCTACTTTCTCACCTGAGTTTTTACCGTATACAGAGGAACTTAACTGGATCATTGAGATTTGGTTCCAGACTGCCGTAATAAGAAGGAATACAATCAATACACTCATTAAATCAATAATGGGTACAATATTTAAATCTACTCCTACCGACCTTCCATTTCCACCACCATCATCTATATGAGCCAACCTAAACTCCCTTTACGATTTTTGTATTTTATCTCTATTAGAGACAACTAAATTCATTAACGTCATACTTGATTCTTGCATATCATTAATAGCT
>CALGNA010000084.1 GCA_937958795.1 uncultured Bdellovibrionales bacterium
ATGGCCATCACTTTCAAAGTGAAATTCAACAGTACTACACCAGCTACTTGGCCACTATCAAAGGCGGAGTTGCCATCTTAGTAACTTTTAGTGCTCACAAAGAACATTACACAAAATTTGTTAAAGATTTTTTGCAAGCCATACAATCACTAAAAGTTAATCCTAAATATTTAAAAGACGGAACAAGTGCTGTTGGAAAACGAGGTAAAAGAAAATCTCTCTTTGAAAATAACGGAGGATCACAAGGACTTGATGATGGATCATCTACCTCAAGCAATAAATTTATAGCTTTTCTACAAAGCCTTGGACAAGAAAAACTTATTGGTGGTCTGCTAATTCTGATCTCTATAATAGGTCTTTTAATCTATTTACTTAAAAAAGAAGAAGATTAACATCTAAGTATAGACATATTTGACATTATCTTTTAGTTAAAGCTATGTATTTCATAAAAAAACCTAAACAAAGAATATTTTATGAAATACGTGCTTATACTCTTTATGCTCATATTTGGCTCACTGGTATCAAATGCACAGTCATTGAATAGACAGAACACCTTGTTTTATGTTGATTTCCTACATAATAAATACCCTGCTATGTTTGATGCAATGATTGCTATAGAAGGTCCTATAGAGGAATTAAAACAAAAATCAACAGAAGAATTAGATATCATTCTTAGTATTTTCCCTAAACTTCATGAACTACAGACTGGTATTCATAATAAAAATTATTCAAAAACTCACAACAGCTTACTTAAATATGGAACTTGTTCTTATTTATTATTTGAACACCACACAGCACGCTATCAACTCATGAAAACAGCACTTATGAACAATCAGTGCCAGTATCGCAAAGAAATAAACATAAATCCATTAACAGAAATATGTAACTCTGTAATACATGAGAATCCCAACATAGGCTCTATTGATCCAACTGATGCCTATTGGATTTGTGGTGTATATACTCAGGATCTAACAAAATATGCCCAAGAAAGTGGACTTAATATTTTTGATGAATTTGAAAAACTAAAAGAACTCTATCCTGTTTTTAATGAAAACTATGATCAATCTATACTTGAAAATTCTGATGAAGCTACAAATTTTAAAAGATGGACTCTGGCTCTCATTCATGGATATGACTTAAATATCATTGAAAATGCTAAACATTTCACATTACACACATCAGCCTATTTATCAAAATTTGATTATGACTACTATGATTTTATATCAGTAGAACACAATAGATCTTCAGCATTTTTAGAAGATCTTAGATTAAATTATTAACAAAACAATGGTTACAATATATTTTCTGAAAAGGCTTCGAATATAAAATTCTTAGCCTTTAAGTTTTGAGCCTCTTTATCATCTGTTAAGACGAGTATTTTAAGCTGACTCAAGTCCCAGTTCTTTTTAAGAGCAGCCTTGATATCTTCTATCGTTAATTTTTCGATACTGGCAATTTGATCTGAAATTTCATTAGGTTCAATACCAAAAAAGTCATACCAAACAATATTTGAAGCAACACCCTTTGGAGTCTCTGAAACATAAGCAAAGTTACTTAATACAGATTGCTTAGCTCTAACAAAGTCTTTTTCCAGTACATTGCCACCAATGAAGTCTTTAATAAGACCATCAAACAAAGTTAAAACCTCTTGAACAACGTCTGATCTGCACTTTACCTTAAACTGATAAAGACCACCTAATTGATTATAGGCCTGATACCCATAAGCGCCGTAAGTCAGACCTCGTTTTTCCCGTAAATCTTTATTTAAGACACTCTCCAAACTACTTCCCCCAAAAGCTGCAATAGCTACCCTTAGAGCCCAATAATCAGCACTGCCACGTTTAATTGCTGGCATAGACCAAACAACTTCTGATTGCTTTAAGTTACTTTTAGACACCACTTTTTTTTCTGAGTTCTTCAGTAATGTTGGACTTCGACTATCACCAATATAAATGGCATGACCCTTAAAAACTTTATTTAAATGACTCTTTACTTTTCTTTTATGAAAAAATCCAGATGGGCCAACTATAGCAATTCGCATAGATTGGTTTTGCATCCTCTCTAAAAAATCACCTAAATCCTTACCTGTTATCTTCTTTATGTTTTCTACATAACCTGACTTAGGGCTGGAGTATGCACCCTCTCCATAATTTTGCTTTTTTGTATAATACGAAACTAAACTAGATGGGTGATCTGGTATTTGAGAAATTTGTGCTAGAGTTTTTTTCTTTATTCTCTCAAATTCACTCTCTTCAAAAGTTGATTGAGTTAGTACCATTTCTATTAATTTTAATAATTCTTTCTCTTTTCTTTTTAAAGACGAAAATGACAAAGTTACAGCATCCCCATCAAAACTCATACCTGCTCTTAAGGCATGCTCATCCATCCAATCACTTAATTTACTCAACGGGTACTCAGTCGTAGACTTAAACAAATTCTCAGATAAAAGCCCCAAAATACCCACTTTGTCTTTTGGAATATCTCGTTGCCCGTAAGACAACAAAAACTGATAATGGACAGTTGGCAAATCAGACTGTATCCAAAAGAGCTTCTGGAGATCATCTGCCTTACTTAAACTATCTTGAATAAAGTTAAATTCTACTTTAGCTCCTGCAAAAGATTGGATTGAACCAAAAGAGAATAAAATAAAAAGATAAGAAATAATGATATTTTTAAAAGTAAATTTCATAATGTGATCCTAATTAAAAAGTGAAGTTTTAAGTGCAATGTTTTTGAAGTACAATTCTAAGGCTTAAAATATCAGGCCTAGGATTTAGACTTAGCTGTAGATTTAGAAGGCAATTTAGTATCAGGTTGAGCTTCAGGCTTAATAGCAGGCTTAAACACGAGCACATTAGCTTTTTCAGTGGTAAAGTACTTAGTCATCAATCCCCCAAAATCTTCTTTTTTTAGCTTGAGAATTTGATTGTATTCTTTATCAATAATCTTGTAATCACCCTTTATCACTTCATATTGCGCTAAAGCTCTGGCTCTTGATTGAGATTTTTGTAAATACTCAATAACATCTAACTCAACAGAATTACGGGCTTTCTGTAATTCAAGGTCTGTAATAGGACTTGCTTTAAAGCTATCAAAAACTTTTAAAACTCTATCTTTTGCTTCTTCCCAAGAGGCACCAGGGTTTAAAGGAACCTGAACAATAAAAGCCCCTTCATTTTGAAGAGCATACTGAAAACACGAAACGGATTGAGCGTTTTTCCAGTTAAATACAAGTTCTTGAAATAAACGACTTGAATTCCCTTCACATAATACCTGGCTTAAAACATCCAAGTACATTTGATCTGAATGGTTTTCTGAAACAGATAAAAAACTAAGTGTTAAAACTTGGGACTTAAAGTTTGTCTCTTTTATGAGTACTTCAGGCCTTCTATCTCTCTTTTCTGCTACCCAAGGCTGATCCTTAATGTCTAAAGATGGATTTTTTAAAACCTCAAAGTACTTTTTAATCAAAACATTCACAGCGAGCTTATCAAAGTTACCAGATATAACGAGTGTCATATTTTTAGGTCTATAATGCTTTTTATAAAAGGTTAAAAACTCTTCTCTAGTTGTTTGATCTAAATGCTCTAAAGACCCAATAGTAGCCCATCTGTAATTACTGTTTTTATAAATTTGTGGAATTAATGTATTAAAAATTTGGCCATACAATGAGTTGCCAACCCTCATGCGGAACTCTTCTTTTACAACCTCAACCTCTATATCAATATCTTCTTGTGTAAGCTCTAGGTTCTGCATTCGATGAGCTTCATATTTTAGAATGTCTTCTATGTTTTTCCCAAATGGGACTGTTTCATAGTAAGCTGTACTGTCTTGGGTTGTAAATGCATTAGAGCGACCGCCAATCTTGGCCATCAATTTTGAAATATAATTATCCTCGTACACAGGTGTTTTCTTAAACATAAGGTGCTCAAAAAAATGAGCTAAGCCTGTTCGATTTGGATCCTCATTTTTTGCCCCAACCTTATACCAAGAGTAAATTGCCGTTACAGGAGATGTGTTTTTATCTAGTAATACGGTGATTCCATTGTCTAAAACTATTTTTTCAACATTTGCCGTAAACTGAGGGCTTTTTTTATTACATGCTGATAAGAATAAAAATGAAAATAGGCTTACGATGATATAATACATAGGTGTAGATTTGACTTGTTTTTCCATATACAATAGTGCTCATAAATGCCTTTAATTAGCAACTTCTTAGCTTAGGAATAGACCTAAAGAATAGATAAAGATGTCAAATTACTCTACCGTACCAATTTTTCAAATTAACATTTTTAATGCTTATTACTTACTTAAAACCTTCATAACTTGCTGATTCAAAAAAGAATGTTAATGTGATTTGGATAACTGTCATTTATCTAGATTTTCTAAAATTTTACAGTCCTTACTAACAGGAGCATCGTACTTGAAACAATTATTACTGATTAACATGATCTTAATTTATCTAGTTCTCACATTGGGATGTGATGCCCTTGGGCCAAAATCTACACAAACAAAGCTTGAGACTCAGGCCAAAACAACTTCGACTTCAATAATGAACAACTCTCGTATTTCTATTATGACCTACAACTTAGAAAACCTATTTGACACTTTAGATGATCCTGGAAAAGATGACAAAACCTATCTTCCATCCTCAAAAAAACAGTCAAAGCAACATAAATCTGACTGTAAAAAAATTCCCGTTCATCCATGGA
Organism: uncultured Bdellovibrionales bacterium; assembly: GCA_937958795.1. Taxonomy (GTDB): domain Bacteria; phylum Bdellovibrionota; class Bdellovibrionia; order Bdellovibrionales; family UBA1609; genus CALGNA01. Next base: position 4,713 of record CALGNA010000084.1, read on the forward strand.
AAATGGAATGCCTTAATATGGACTGGTCTCCTAAAATTGTAACCGAAAAACTAAAAAGAATTGCTTCTGTAATCAAACAGGTTAATGGAGGCAAAGGTCCAGATATTTTACTTCTTCAAGAAGTTGAAAACATAAATATATTAGAAACACTTAGAAAAAATCACCTTCAAAATCTAGGCTATAAAAAAGGCATCCTTCTTGAGGGACCTGATTCAAGAGGGATCGATACTGCCATTTTAACTAGGCTTGACCTAGATAGAAAGCCCAAACTACACATAGTTCCCTATAAAGCAGAAAGCTCAAAAAACAGAGACAGTCGACTCCAAAAAACAAGAGGCATACTCGAAGCGCCTCTTAAGCTACCAAACGGCCAAGTTTTACATGTCTTTGCTGTTCATCTCCATTCTGCAGGTAAACCGACCTATGTCCGTATACAAGGCGCAAAGTACCTAAATGAGCTCTTAAAGAAGGTTCCCAAAACACACCTTGCCATTGCTGGAGGTGATTTTAACATCAATCAAACTGAAAACAGTAAAGCCAAAATTTATGAAAAAATCCTTGCTCCTCTATGGCACACCTCTCACCTTGTGGGCTGCAAAAACTGTAGAGGTAGCAGTTACTATCATAAAAAAAGACAATGGTCTTTTTTAGATGCCCTTCTTTTTGCCAAAGAGGATTTTGATACAAATAAACACAAGGGTGGATGGTCGCTAGATAAAAATAGTATTAAAATTGCAAATCAGAACAAGTATCAAAACAACAAATGGGGATCACCTGCTAGATTTGATCCTAAATCTGATATCGGAGTAAGTGACCACTGGCCTGTCATAGCAGAAATTATCTATTCTAAATAGCGACCTTATTCAATACTCTCATAACTACTTTTTCTCAATCTCCACATGCCAAATGCGGAGAATAAGAGCAAAACTTCTACTAAAATAAATGCTTTCTGTATTCCATAAACATCTGTAATCTTTCCTACCAGCAAGTGCATAATAACAACAGTAACAGACGCCAAGGTTATGACCTGTGCACTGACTTGGCTAAACAAATTTTTGATATACGCAGTTTCTTCAGCAATAATAGTCATACCCATTGGAAAAACTGGTGCTAAAAATAGCCCTGATAAAATGACTAATACTGGCGCAAAACTTAGAGCCAAAATCATACAAAAAGCTCCTAACACAAAACTCAAACTCACTATTCTATGATGGGAGATATTTTTAATAAAAATCATAGCTATTCGTCCAAGTAAAAGCCCCAGAAAGAACAAAGCCAATCCAAACTGTGCCTTTTCTAATCCCCAGCCTAAGGACTCCAAAAAGACGACTAGCCTTGTAGAGACTAACAATTCAGCAGAAACGTAACATCCAAAAACAAAGGACCAAAGTTTCCATTGTGGATAATCCGATAGCTTTGCTGTTACTTGAACTTCTGATTGCTTTAATATTATATTTTTTTCACCAATTCCTTGGTTTTGTTTTCTAGCAAATAAGCTTAAAATTAAAACTGGTAACGCTGACATACAAATAATAAGAAAAATGAAATTCCAGCTTGCTCCATTCTTTAAAGCGACACTAGCTAAAAGCGGAGATGTTAAAGCAGCCAAGGCATACATAGAATGTAAAATAGAAAAAGACTTCACTGTGGACATATGTGTTTGCTTGGTACTCGCCATTACATTTTGACTGACTGACAAAAGGCCAAATGCAATTCCAAATAAGACTGCACTCATGATTAAACCGACGTAATTTGTTGTTTTAAATAACGAAACCCCCAAACAAACAAAAACAAATAATGAAAATTGAAAAACCCTATGAACAGACAAGTACTTAAACAAGTACCTACAAGAAAAACTCCCTAAAATAGCAACAAAAGAGCCCACAGAAAAAAAGAAAGCCCCTTTAAAGTGGTCTATTTTTAAGTCTTCTAAAATAAGAGGGTAAAGAGGCCCCCTGCTGTTATCTACTAAACCCAAAACATAGAGACTTAGCCAGCTTAATATTAAGATAAAAAAAGGATTTGAAGCCCACTTTAACCTTCCAATGTTTCTTCCTATCTTTTCTTCCAAGTAAAACGTCCTTTTAATCTTAATAAGTCTACTTTATTTCTTTTCATCAGACCTATCTCATGAGAAACCTAAATTATGAACACTTCCCAACAGCCAAAACAAGAAAATTTTCTTTTTAGCATGCTTTTTAATATCATCCTCCCTGTCATGCTACTCAATAAGGGTCACAAATATG
>CALGNA010000085.1 GCA_937958795.1 uncultured Bdellovibrionales bacterium
ATACATCTGAGTGGTAGCAATTAAAGCGCTTACAAAACGAATTTGGCTTTGGTAGAGGTCTTGGCCATTGACTGTGTGATCCATGAATCTAACGTTAGATTTGTTGCAGTCTTCATTATAAGTCACAGTGGCATTAAAGAAGGCTCTAGTTTCTATGTTTGCTTCTATGACTTGGTCTTCGCTAACTTGAACACTGCTTTCTTGAACACTATGCTCAAGATTTTTAACAATTACGAGGTCGCCAATATTTAGGCTAAGCGTAAAGGCTGTTTCTATAACCTGAGTTTTTTCAGATTCAGGAGGGATAGCATCATACCAGTAGGCATCACCATCAACAGAAACCATATAGATCGTATAGTCTTGTCCTAAGTTGTTTTGGACTGTTTCTGCATTGATACGAAGGCCAGTTAAGGCAAAGTTATTCAGGTATTCGACATCAAGAGTCATTTTTCCAGTCTCAAGAGCTTTATAAGAGCTGTGATAAGAGACTGGGGCGTCAAACATGCCAAAGGCTTGAATGCTAGCTAGGACAGTGAACAGGGCGATTAGGTTTGTAAGAATGTGTTTCATATTTTTCTCCTTTATGAAGTAAGTTATTCTTGAAACCGTCTTAGGCCCAAGGTTTAAAGGGATCGACTTAACTTTGAGAAACTTTTTTAGAAAAGTTTCTCAACAGTAAACAGTTTTATAGCGGCAACTTTAGATCTTAGAGTCTAAGCGTTTGTGAAAACTAAGAAATGCTACATATTAAGTCACTGAGAGTTCAGATCGCAATTCTCTCTGAGGGTTGGCTTTATAATAAAATGGATTTTGATAAAGTATCATTATACTTTATATAATATTGCGAAGGTCTATCTATAGACTGTAAATCAATGGTTTTTTAATGAATTAGAATAAAATTGTCTTGATCTGTGTGTTGGATGTTGAAGTTTGAATTTTATCACTTTCATTTAGAATAAAAAATTTAAGAGTATTTAGAATCTCCAAGATAACAAAAATTGAGTTATAAAATTTTTACTAAGTTTGTTGTAGTGGGAGCGCTAGTTGAAAATAGTTTTTTATATCTCAGGCTGTCAAATTTTGATAGTATATTTGTTTGGTTTGCAGATGCCTGCCAAAGAGTAATATGGCAGGCAATAGTTAAGGCTTAAAGCTAATTATTCAGGTACTGCTATATGAGTAACAACTTCTTTAAAAATTCCAGACCAACCATTATTTTGTGCTTCGAATGTAACACAAAAATTTTGAGTATTAAGGCCATTTGTGATTATATCTAAAGTTGTATTGTCTAGGAGTAGTTGATCAGAAAAGGATAGTTTTTTGACAATAGTTAAGTCTTTGTCATTAACCTCTTGATCAATAAACATGTAGGACTCTCCTGTAATTCCAGAATATGAGCCAGCTGTTTGCGTAACCGTCTTAATAATTTTTCCACATAAAACTGAGTTTTCTGCAAATGCGAATGTCCCCGAAAAAAGAAGAGTTGTTAAAATATAAGCTACATAAGATTTTGTTTTATTCATTGTTCCCCCCTGTGTATAAAACTTATTTTTATTTAGTCCAATAGTGCTCTAATGACTAGTTTAAATGCGTTAAATAAGATATGTTAAACGCATATAGGTATAAGTATTATGATGTTTTATATAGAAGAGTTTTGACGCACGGAAAGTCTTATCTTTAGCTGAAGTAGAATATTATAAGTTTATACCAGGTGGATGAGTCAGAAAGACACATGCATTGCAAAGAAAAAACAAGCTGAGTGTAAATCTAGTCGTGACCAAAAGAAGAACTTAAGATAGCCTGCTAGGCCTGATAATCTGTATATTTGAATAATTAATGATAAACTCAAAGATAATAAACTAATTTTTTTGAAAATAGCAGTTTCTAGATCTGGTTTTTCCTGTGGTACTTTGATCAAAACTCTCAACGCAGGAGCCTACAAGCTTATAATCTGGATTTAGAATCAGAAATTTATTTAATGCAAATGAAGTGGCTTGATTAATATTAATAAGTCCTTGTCCTTTTCTATAAATTAAATCGTCTTGTTCAATAGTAATAAGATCTTCTTTGTTTCCTCCGCCACAGTTATAAGCGAGGCCTACATCCTTTGAAAAGTTGACCCCAGCATTAGTATCATAACTTACAGTAAGTAAGCAAATTGTAGCAGCTGCAGCTTGGATGAAAAAAAGAGAACATAAAAGTGCTAAGAGTGTTTTCATTGTGTAAATCCATAGTTGGTAAATTAGAATTATGACCTAAACCATAACTATTCAAGGAGTCAAAAATTAAAAAGCTTTTACGACTTACCTGATTATTAGAGCGTTGAAAGCATAATTTTTTAAGCTATTAAAATACAAAGGAAAAAAAGTAGTTATTACTTTAATATAAAACTTTGCAGAAATATGAAAATAAAAGTCATATTAAAGCGTCCAATCTTGTGGTGTTTTATAGTATTTTAACATTTCCATATGCCTGTTTTCAGTTGGAGCGTATTGGTAGGTAAACTGACATCGCTTAGGTAGAGAAATGAGAATAGAGTCTATATTGCCTCCGCTTTTAAGTCCAAAATGTGTTCCCCTGTCATGTATGAGGTTAAACTCTACATATCGTCCTCTGCGGTGTTCTTGGAAGTCCTTGTCTTGTGATGTGAAATCTAAGTTTTTTCTTTTTTCTAGGATTGGAAAGTAAGACGGTATAAGGCTTTCGGATAAATCAGTGACCATTTTGAGGTCTAACTGGATATCTTCAGTTTTCCAATGATCAAAAAAAATGCCGCCAATCCCCCTCATTTCATTATTTCGATGCTTATTAACAAAATACTCATCGCAAGTTTTTTTAAACTTAGGATAAACCTTGTAGGGGGCGCATGCATTTTTTAGAGTTGAATGAAAATATTTAAAGTCATCAAGGTGAGGGTAAAAAGGGGTAAGATCAGAGCCTCCTCCAAACCAATACACATCACCTGAGTTAAGCATTCTAAAGTTTGCATGAAAGCTTGGGCAGTGAGGGGACTTTGGATGAAGGATGATGGAAACACCTGTCGCCCAGATTTCTGGTTTTTCAAGGCCCAATTGTTTTGCAAATTCAGGTTTTATGGCGCCATAGATAAGAGAAGTATTAACTCCACCATTTTCAATAACCTCTCCTTCAAAAGACCAAGTTATCCCGCCGCCCCCGTCATTCGATTTTTGATCTTTTCGATCCCAAAGTGTTTCGGTTTTCTTTATGCTTGGATCAATCAGTAGAAGCGACTGTTCAAAGTCTTTTTGAATTTTAAGAATTTGGTTTCTAAAAGTTTTTTTAACTGTCTCAATCATCATGTCCTCGGTTTTGTCATATAGAAATACTTTTGGAAAGTTATTTTGTGAAGAGTGTTTAGTTTATATAACTTAATTCTTATGCAAATCATATGCTCAATTCATACAGCACAATAGAGAGAGCTACCGAAGCATTTAAGGATTCACAGTCTTTAGAGATAGGTATCTGAACTTTGTTTTTTATATAGGAAGGGAGACCTTGGCCCTCTTCTCCTATTAAAATATGAAAATTTTTGGAATCTACTATGTGTTGTTTAGTTTCACGAAGATTTGATCCATGAAGGTCTAAGCCCCATAGGTTTTGTATATTTAAATCATGTATTGAGGGTCCAAGCAGTAGATTTAAATTTAAATGAGCTCCAGAGGCCGCTTTAAGCGATTGTGGTAAAAATAGTGACGCGGCCTCCTTAAGTAAAACAATGTTTTTAAAATTAAAAGCTAGGCAGCTACGAAGTGCAGCGCCGAGATTTTTTGGATCGCCTTGGCTTAAGAAAACCCTTGTTTGTTGGGTATCTGATATTGGGTCAAACTCTTTAATCATTGGGAGTTTAATGGCGAGTAGAGGGTGATTCGTATTTAGAGAATCTAGTTGTGAAAAGAGGTTCGTTTCGCACTCTATAATTTGAGGCAGGTTTTGAATGGTGTCATCTAAGCTTGAGATATGAGATTTTATTTGTTCTGTTTCTATATTATGCCTAGGGCTCGTTACAATATACACTAGATCCTGGATGAATTTAGGCTTTTTTAGAAACTCCTTGATTATTTTTGTGCCCGACAGGATGTAATAGCCTGATTTTTTTTGACCTTTGCTGTTTAAGGACTGATTAAGTGCTTTAAATACAGGGTTTGAAGTGCTGGTAAGTGACTTTGTAAAGTTCATAAAGCTAGATTGTTCCCATTTTATTAAAGCTATGACAATAACATTGTCATAATTGTATTAGTTTGAAACGTATTGAAATGATTAAGTATTTTACTATGTAGGATAAAATATGTATTTAATAAATACATATTAAGGACTTAAGGCTTAATAAACTGATTAAAAGAGCCGATGTATTGGTATGAGACGTTTTAAGCTTTTAGAGTTAATAGTAATGAATTTAAGAACAGAAATTAGAAAATATAGTTTAGATATTTCTGGTAATATGATGGTGGCTGCGATGGCTGCTAGTTTTGTTGTGGCCAGTTCAACAGTCTTGTTGTCAAAAACCTTAAGGGTGACTAAAGCCAACGTTAATAGAATTGATGCCATGATGGCACAGCTTGCAAATGAGCAAGCCAAGGTTGTGGGTGGGTACTTGGTCTCCAATGGGCTGGTGTTATGCCGACAAACAGGTTGGAATATTGAGAACTCTAATAAGTTAAAAACTCAAGTTGCAAGAAGATCCATACCAGCAGATGCAAAGTGTATATGGGTAGGAGATTTAAACGGGATCGAGACTAACAATGAAAAAGGTCAGCAGCCTCATATCAGTCCAAAAGAAGCTTATATGATTACTGAGTATGGTTTAAAAAACCAGAGGTATGAGCGAGCAAGGACCGATGATGGCAAGTTATCAAACAGAAGAGAGTTAGCATTTGATATTGAATTAAAAGTAAATGGTGAAGTTGTTAAGTCAGATTTAAGATTTGATTTAGTTAGTTTTGAAAACAAATCAGGAAGAGAAATTTTTGGTTATGAACCAGGTGATAGCATGAGCTATGACTATGATTCTTATGTTGTGATGATGAAGGTAATAACAGAGAAGAGTAAAGCAAGTTTAGAAAACGGCGGGAAGTCAGAAGAGATGATTTCTGTGTCAGGTATAAGAAGACCTGTAGCAATTTCTAAGGTCAATGTGGTAAATGCTCCGGCGTGTAATTACTCGTGTTATACAGGGAAAACCACTCGGGGAAAGGCCTCTTGTCGTGGTACAAAAGTTATTTTAGACCCTTTAAAAGATTCGGCAAAAATGGAAGTAAAGTTTCAGAACTACGGGCCTGGTCCTTTGTACGGAGTTATGTATCAGAAGTTGGTACACTATAACAACACTAATGATGAAATAGAATTAAACGATGATGAATTTATCAACGTATTTCAAAAACATGAAGAGCAAACTCAAGAAAGCATTGGAGTGCTATTAACTAGCAAGGGTCAGGATTCTATTACTTTGGATGATACCATATTTTGTAGAACTCCAAATTTTTCAATGGTTCAGAATACAACAACAGTTGAGGGTTCATCTGATAGGATCGAATATAGTTTTGGAGAAATGGTAAAGACCCAAGAGCCATTAGCTGAAGTAAAATACAGCTTAACTCCCTATCCAGCTGGTCTGATAGAGGGGCGAAGGTTTATTGAACCAAGTAAGACAGTGGCTTCTGTTGCAATGAGTTTGACAGATGAGGCTAAGACTTTTGGTGAAAATAATGATTTAGAGGTGCAAGCCTTAAAGTATCGTAAGCCAACACCTCCGCCAGAGCCACCATCAGTTCCTGTGGATCCAACGACGACAAATCCAGACCCAGATCCAGATGATGATCCAACAACAGGATCGGATCCATCTCCTGCAGCGCAATGTAATATCAAATGTCCAGCAGGCCGGTCTTTAAGTCAAAGTTGCCGATGTGAAGCAAACAGCTGTTCCTCTGGAAGTTGGAGTTCGTCATGTAATAAGTGCATGGAGAGTTGCCCGAGTGGAGAGGAGAGGATTTCGTCGTGTGGATCTTGTAGGGCGAAACCAGATACGGATACTGATCCTGACTGTATAAAGAGTGGAGGTAGAACTGTGTGTCCAGATCCAGATAAGGAGCCTAAGCCAATCGGAGGCGGTGGATGTGGCGGAGGCGGCAGCGGAAGAAATATTGGAGTGATAACGGAATGTGCTTCTAATTAATTAGTTTAACTCTTAATTGATAATGATTTGAGAAAGATATGAATAAGAATAAAGGTTTTACATTAGTAGAGATTATGATTTCAACAGGAATCATTGTTGGCAGTCTGATTGCATTAACGTTGGTATTCAATCAATTTAATAAATCAGTAGATAATACCCAAACTAAAAAAGAAGCTCTTGATTTGCATAAAGATTTAAATAGAAGAGCAAAAAATTTATTATTACATGTTACAGATGACAGTATCGATGATGGTGAGCAAGGGTCTCGTGTTTTGGGTCTTTGTAGTATGGTCGAGGCAACAGATGTCACACAGTTAACTGCTAAGGTCTTGCTTGATTTTAGTAAAAAATCTAAAGTATTTAACGAAGCACGTTGGGATAATAAGTTTGATGACGTATGGGTAGATGCAAATGGTGTTAATGCTTGTTCTGCTTCTGGGATTGGAGAGCGTTGCTATCAATTAAGAGAGGATGCTCCATACCTAAGGCAAATGGCTGATAGGGGTGCTGTCGTAAAGGTTGAAATTTTACCACATAAAGTAGATATTGATAAAGATAAAGGTGGTTCTAATCAGTTAAAAGAAATTTCACTAAACAACTCAAGTCAAATTGAAGATATAGCTAAATTACTTTTTGTTATACGTTCAGAGGTCAGTTATAATAGTACGAATAAAGATGGAGAAATCGAACCGATTACGTCAGAGTTTCAAGACGTTATTTGGGCGGGTGATGTTAACTACTGTGATTACAAATACAATGAAACTTGGAAAAAACTTGCGGCCTCTTCAACTGGTACTGTAAGTGAGGGTTACCTTTATAATTATATTAGCAACGGGAAGTACGATAGACCACCTATAACTTTGACAGCTGAGAAGCGATTTGCAGTTGATGTTGTTGTTGAAGAGAAAGGAAAAACTGAAAAATTTGTAAAGCAAGATTTTGACAAACGAGATCCTCTGTCTTGTATGGAAACTGTTTTTAGTTGTAGGCCTGGACAGGATTCAAGTTCTTATCAAAACGGAATTCCGAACCAAAAACCTATTACGACAAGAGCCTTCCATAACCCTGAGGTAGATATAGATGTTGATTTTAATTTGGGATTTTCAGGCGAAGATAAGTATAATTTTCAACCTAAGTTAAGGGTTGTTCATCAGAATCAGTTTATGGTAAATGGAGTGAAAAAAAATTATACATCTGAAGTGAAGTCCGGGGATTATACTGTTCAGCTAGATGGGTTGTTTAAAGAAAAAACAGATGGGAGTTTTGCAAGTGCATTTGGTGCTCAGGCAGAGAACCCAGATTTAGTTTTATCTGTTCATGATCAAAGTTTTTCATATAAAATATTAGATAAGACAGAAGGCTTTTGCCATAATGTTTGCGAGGTTAAGCGTAAAAAAAATGAATCCTATTATTATTTTACTGAATATGTATTAAAGGATTTCTTTAAGGCAGATCCGCTCATGAAAAAATTCTTTGAAGAAGACTCCGTAGTAGCTAAAGATGATATCGATTATCAAGGTATTGAGTATTATACTGACAAGCAGCGAGATTTTAATGAAGTTTCTTGTTTTGTTTGTTCTCGTAAAAATTGTAATGAAAAAAGCTTTTGGGTTCGTTCAGAAATTGCACAGCAGCCACAAGAACCAATTGATAGTCTTATTCCTGAGTGTGCGGCTCAAACTGAAGACAAGGCCTTGGCAAGAGGGCATGTCCTGTTAGATAAAACGAGTAATAATGCAGGAAGATGGGTTGATAAAATAAGTGAAGTTGTTGATGAAGTACAGGGGTGTGTAACAGTTGAGCCAATGGGTGGAGCTGGTTCGCCTTTAAGTTTAAAAAATAGAGTCAATTGCCAAACTAAGTTGCCAGTTATGTGTTTTGCACATGGAGAGTTCCAGTTGGCTCGTGATTTATCAGGAAATATTGTATCTGGTAGCTTTGAGC
>CALGNA010000086.1 GCA_937958795.1 uncultured Bdellovibrionales bacterium
TAAAACTGCCATCTATCATTTTTGGAAAGATTTAGATCCATCAAGGTTTGAGCTTTATGATCTGGATGTAGAGATCGAACGGAACCTAAATGAGAGTATTTTAAGTTTTTTTAAAAAAAATGGAGAAGACTTATTTAGAAAAAAAGAGCTTGAAGTATTTTTTGATCTACTAAGTAGAGAAGCTCAAAATAAAAAAAGAATTATTTTTTTAGGAGCTGGATTTCCAGTTGAAAAGTTAAAGAATAAAAAATGTATTTGGCTAAAAAGAGTATCCGACAATGAAGGGCGTATTTTTTTTAACAGACCAAATTTAACTGATAAAAGTCCATTGGATGAGTTTTTTGAAAAAAAGAATGCAAGGGATGTAGAGTTTAAAAAATTAGGTGCTTATGAATTTTTTTTACCAGAAAAAATTACAAAGGATTATGGTAAATTAATCTTTGAGTATCTTTTTAAAAGTAAGCAGATACCATCGGGCACTGTAACGGTATTACCTGAAAATTTTTGGATATTAGACCCTAAAATACAAAAGTCTGAAACTTATATCGAAGTTAGGCAAGATTTAACTGACCTAAAAGATTTTAAAAGTTGGCTTAAGTCAGGTTATTTATCGGGCTTTAAAGGTGTTTTAATTAGCTTACGTATTGATTCCAATTTAAAAAAATGGATTTCATTTATCAAGGATTTATCAACTGAGAGTTTAACTCAAGATGGTCAATCTAAAATCAGTAAGGTTTTTTGGGTAGATGTTGATCAAGAACTACTCCTGTCCATGAGCTTGGAGACATTGGCATCATTTGCGCCACACGAAATTGTCTTATCATCTCATGGTGATAAACCTCCGGAGTCTTTATCTGCAGCTAAAATCCTTAAGTGGGCTCCAGAAGTGGATTCAATATTGGAGCTCAGAGATATGGAGTTACAACTCAGTAAGTTGGATTACAAAGTGTGTTTGTTGCCTCAGACTTCTGAAAAAATGCGAAGTCAGTTGGGTTTGAGCCGTTGGGCTTGGTACCGTGTTCAAGAGGTTAGGGGGCTTCTTTCTTTTTATCGCTTTGGTATGGGGTCTAGTGATGACCAGCCCCATTGGTGGGAAATTTGTCATTCTGAAAACCAATTGAGCAAAGCTGTGAGTAAAAAAGAGCAAATTAGATATAACAGAAGGGCTGTTATTGGCGAGAAAGTCGGAACAAGTCTTTCTCCTGTAGAGCAACAACAGGAAGTTGGGTTTCCTATGTTTAGGATTCCGCTTTTAAGACATGAGTTTAATCGAGAAAATATGAGTTGGATGAAACACAAAGGTGTAAACCAATTTGCAGTAACCTCACCATTTAAAGCCGAGGCTTTTGAAATTTTTGAACATCTTGCTCAAAAAAATATTCAGCATCCAGCCTCTTTTGAATTATATAATTCTCTTAAATTTGAGGGCTTTAAGATGTCAGCAAAGTTTACGGATGCCACAGGTTTTAAGGAATTTGCTAAAAGCCATAATTTTCATAAATTGCAATGGATTGTTATAGGAAGAGGGGCTTTGTTGCCACTTTTGGAGAGCGTTTTAAATGTAGTCAGTGTTGTTTCTGCTCGCCAGCTTGATTTAAAGGCTTCAGATTTGGAAGTTCCCAACCTTGTGTGGGCTTGTGGTAATACTGCTGATGTAAAAAATATTCCTTTAGATTGGCGTATTGAAAATATAATTGATTTAGATTACAAAGAGTGTTCTTTAGGGAGAGAGTTATCCTTAATTAAGAAGGCTAAGTACTTTTCGGGACATGATTTTTTTATACATCAGGCCTTAAAGCAGCGACGGTTTTTTGAACAAAAGTAAAATTTGATTCTCAAAAATAGGAGAACTTTTTTTGAATTCGAGTAAAAATACATTTGGACATATTTATAAACTGACAAGTTTTGGTGAGAGTCATGGAGTCGCAATGGGAGGCATACTAGATGGTCTACCATCTGGCATCACAATTGATAATGAAGAAATCCAAGCTTATTTACAAAGAAGAAGACCTGGTTATTTGCAAGGGACAACCCAGAGAAGAGAGCCTGACCAGGTTGAGGTTTTAAGTGGTATTTTTCAAAACAAAACTTTAGGTACACCAGTTGGTTTTATGGTTAGAAATACAAGCCAACGATCAGAAGACTATAAAGGTTTAAAGCCTCGAAGTGGGCATGCAGATCGGACATGGAGTAACAAATATAACCATGTGGATTTAAGGGGAGGAGGTAGGTCTTCGGGCCGTGAAACCTTATCTCGTGTTTTTTCTGGTGCAGTAGCAAAACAAGCTAGTTGTTCAAATCGTGTCGGTCTGGAAGTAAAGTCATTTATCCTAAATATTGGGAGCTTGTCTTTTTCTAAATCTGAAAATTCTGATCCTATTAGTTTTGATTCTTATGACGAGTCTAAAAACCCTTATGGCCTTGCTGATGCTAAACAAACAGAGCAGGTTGTTGAATTTTTAAAAAATGCTCAAAAAGAGGGGCAAAGTTATGGGGCTCGGATAGGAGTTCTCATTAAGTCCACACCACAAGGTTTAGGGCAGCCTGTGTTTTCTAAGTTTAAGTCAGATTTGGCCTCAGGAATTATGAGTTTAGGTGCTGTTTCTGCTTTTCAGTTAGGTGGGATTGAGAATAGCTATAAGCAACCAGGGACGGAATTCCATTCAAATGCGGGTAACTACGGAGGCATTAATGGTGGGATTACATCTGGAAAGGATATTTACTTTGAAGTTCTTATCAAGCCAACTTCTAGTATTTTAGATGTAGCAAAAAGAGGGAGGCATGATCCCTGTATCGCAATCAGGGCTGCAGTAGTTCTAGAGTCTATTACTTGGCATGTTCTTTTTGATCATATTTTATATAGTCGTTTAGATAACCTGTATTCTTAGTATGAGAGCCTTAAAGTGCCTACTCAAGTCATGTAATCTTTGATAGATAGTGAGGTATGAAAAAATTAACCATATTTGTTGGTATTGCTTTTTTAAGTTTATTTTTAAGCTCTTGTAATATTGTTAAAAAAAACAGTGCGACTCAGGAAGTTTTGACGACCTCAGACGCAAGTACAGCTCAGAAGAAGGTATTTCCAAAAGACCATAATGATATCTACTCTAAATTTATTGGTGAAACAGAAAAAAACTTAAGTTTATTTAAGGGTCCATATCCAATACTGCAGTCTGTTTCTGGAGATACGCAAGCCAGTTTTGTGTTGCAGTATTCTGAAGAGAGAGAACCTCAAGTTACGGCTGAGGACGAAAACGGAAATATCATAAAGCCTGTATCAGTTAAGTTTTATGTAAATCCAGCTTTTAAAGAAGAAAAAAATCCTGCTAAAATATATCACATACATTTTAAGAACCTGGTAGCTGATCAAGCTTATCAACTCAAAGTAAAAGGTCAGTTTGAAGATGTAAGGTTTTTTCAAGTTCCTGATTTAAAGAAGAAGAAAGCAAGAATTGGTGTTTTATCTTGTATGGATGATAGGTGGGACAAAGAAGAACAGTTAAAACAATGGAGTTCGCTTCAAAAAGAAGGAGCAGATTATTTATTTTTTATTGGAGACAATGTCTATGCTGATAAAAATATAGGTATTGGTCCTAGTAAAAAAGTGGCTCTGCCATCTGATTTATGGAAGAGGTATTTTGAAGCGCGAGAGACGTCTGCCTTTTTCAGAGCTAAAGTTTTAACCCCTGTAGTAGCACTTTGGGATGACCATGATTACGGTTATAATAATGGTGATGGAACTTATGCTCATAAAAAAGAATCTAAAGAAGTTTTTGAAACTTATTTTTTTCTAAGCGCTACGCGTTTTTTCAAAAGAGGACCAGGTGTTAGTTCGGTTTTAAAAGCCTTTGGTCAGAATTTTATTTTTATTGATGCAAGATCCTTTAGGACTCCTTTGGGGGAAAAGCCTGAATCTAGGTTTGGCTTTAATGGAAAGTATTTTTTAAATAAGTATATTACTAAAAGTTCTCAGAATTGGCTTATTCAAGGGGATCAGTTTTTTGGTGGCTATCATACGTTTGAGTCTTATGAGTCAGGTCATCCAAAAGATTTTAAGAAGTTTATATCTAATTTAAATGAGTATAAGATTCCGTTTATGTTTTTAAGTGGAGACCGGCATTTGTCTGAAGTTATGAAGGTTGAGACTGAACTTTTGTCTAAGTCCTCATATGAGATTACTTCTAGCGGATTTCACGCTAAAACCTTTCCAGATAGTTTTAAAAGAAGCCCTAATCCCAGACAATTAGCTGGGGTTTCGGGTGAAATTAATTATGTGATCATAGATATAGATGTAACATCAAAGCACACAGATCTTATCATTAGAGGGGACTCATATAAAGAGGGTGAATTGTTTATTAAGACATTAAAATTAACTCACTAAAATTTATAAAAGACTCAAAATAAAGATAAGAGATAGAATAGTAAGCATAGGAGAAACGTCATGAAGAAAGAGCAACTCAAAATAGAAGCAGTAAATAAAGATCAAAAGCATCAAGCTTTAGAAGAGATGGAAAAAACTTTAAAAGAATGGACTTCAACTTCAGTAGGGAGGAGGTCTTTTATAGCGAGTATGCCTTTGTTATTGGCTTCTTGTGCGACAGTGCCACAAACACGTTATAGAGAAGGGGATAATACTGGGCAGGCTACAACTATTACTGTTGCAGATGAGCAAAGAATGACTTCCGAGGTCTTAGCTAAAATGGTTCAAGATTATCCTCCGGTGCGACATACGGACTTGCAAAATTTTGTAAAAGGGATTGGTAGAAAAGTAGCTGTATCAAACGGCTACGAAGGAAACCCATACAATTATAATTTTACCTTAGTTCAATCTAAAAACATTAATGCCTTTGCTTTACCAGCAGGAACAGTATTTGTAACAGATGCTTTATTAAATGCCACTGATAGTGAGGCAGAACTTGCTGGTGTCATTGGCCATGAAATAGGTCATGTAAAGGCGAGGCATACAGCAGAACGAATATCTGCTACACAACAGACGCAAGGAAAGTCACTTAAGTATTTATTAGGTGGAGGCGTTCTGGGTGGTGCACTAGGTTTGGGTTTAGGTAGTCTTGTTTGCGCAAGAAAAGATGCTGCGTGCAGAGCTCGTATGACACAGTATGGAGCAATGGCAGGAGCTTCTGGTGGTTTACTTATTCAGAAATATGGATTTATGGCCAACTCCAGAGAAGATGAGATGGAAGCAGATCGCGTTGGATATAGGACAGCTGTTGGTGCTGGGTATGATTCTAATCATGTTGGAAATTTTTATTCTAAGCTTCTTGAAATGGAGCAAAGGTCTAAAGCTAGTAGTCAGGGATCAGGTGGCATTATGTCTGGGTTTGCTGAT
>CALGNA010000087.1 GCA_937958795.1 uncultured Bdellovibrionales bacterium
GGAGGATCTGATCCTGCTTTGTTATTAGACTCATGTGAGCTGGAAAAAGACATTAAGACACTTATAAAAGCTCGTCTCCTAAACGGTGGCCAGAGTTGCATTAGTCCTAAGAGGTGGTTTGTTCCAAAAGAAAAAAGAAAGGAGTGTCTTGAGTTTTTGAAAACTGAGCTAAGTGCCTTTGCTCCTCCAGTTCTTGTTAATGAGAAAGCAATAGTAAATTTAAATAATATTTGTTCTGATGCTGAAAAATGCGGAGATACTTGTTTTTACAAGAGTGATGAGAGGCAATTTATTGGAGAAGAAAGGGGGCCTAATTTATACCCTATCAAAGCCTATGAGATTAAGAATAATGAGAGTCCTTTTTTGAAGAAAGAAGTCTTTGGTCCTATTATTGCTGTGTATTTTTATGAACACTTAGAAGAGGCAATTAAGCTAGCTAATGATTCTGAGTTTGGACTTGGTGCAAGTGTATTTGGTAAAGATCTTAGCAAAGCAAAAGAGGTTGTAAATCAAATACATGCTGGGATGGTATCTATTAATGAGTGCCCTCGGTCAAAAATCAATGAACCTTTTGGTGGAGTAAAGAGCTCTGGTTATGGAGTAGAATTAGGTGAGGCTGGTTTTTTTGAGTTTGTTAATATGCAAGTCTTAAAAGTACCAGAATCTTAGTGTTTAGAATTCAGTTCTTTAAAAGCCAATCCTTCATAAGTTTTTTGATTTGTGTTTGATAGGGAGTATTAAATAAATTTGATTTTATTCTAAATGATCTGAGTAAGTCTTCTGGTATTTTAATGCTTATAAGTTTTGATTTAGAGGGTGGCTGACTGCTATGAAGCAATCGAAATTCATCTAAAAAATTAAGTCTCTGATGAACAGTCATTTTTTGACACATAGCTAGGTATTCGTCGGTAAAAAGTTGGGTCGTTTTAATTTTCATATATTTTCTCTAGGGCTTTGATGTCGATGAGGTCTTGCTCTCGGCCAGCGTTTTTTTTCATTTGTATGAGATCAGGAATGGAAAGAACATTGATGGATACATCTAGGAGATTTATTTTCTTGAGTTTTTTATTTTTTAAGTCGGTAGTAATGATAATATCCACAATCTCTGAAGGGTTTTTAGGGTTTAGGTAGTTCCAAGCAATCAGGTTTCTGTTTTTAATGTACTCGTCTTTAAAGTTAAAGAGATCTTCAGGCGTTATGGGCAGCCTTGGTTGTAGCCCAAATTCAATAAGACATTCATGAATAAGTTTAAGGTTTTTTAGGTTCCATTTGGTTATAAAATCAACATCTATTGTTCCTCTCACAGCTCCATGAATTGCTAAGGCCTGTCCGCCAACAATAGCATAAGGAATGGAGTATGAGTTGAGTGCTTTTACTAATCTAGTGATAAACATACAACTAGTATATACCAATATATACTAGTTGTAAAATAGGCCTTTAAATAAAATCTAAAATGAAAACAACCTGAAAGTTGAAAAAATGCCAATTGATAATGAGTATCAAAAAAATTGACTTAGAGCCTAGAATTGATTGAAGTACATCTTTAGCCAATATAAGGGGTTTGGAGTGACTTTAAGAGTTTTAAATTTTAGATTTTTGCAAAATTTTTTCGTTTATACACTGAGTTTCAGTCTGATTCTAGGTCACTTTAATGAGTCAAATGCAGGTGAGCTTACTTCTGGAAGTCTTTCTGAGGATTTAAGTGAACCAGTAGGTGATAGTCTCTATATTTATGGTTCAGGGATTTTTAATTCAAAAAAGAAAAGCTTTAGCAAGCCAGGTTCTATTCAGATTGTCTCGGGTAAAGAAATCAAGTCAGCAGCAACAACAGACATGCAGAGAGTTCTTAATAAGCAGCCAGGGATTACAATACAGGAAGAAGATGCTTACGGTTTAAGGCCTAATATTGGTTTAAGGGGAGCTGCTCCACAGAGAAGCTCAAAGATCAGTCTTATGGAAGATGGAATCTTGATTGCTCCAGCACCGTACTCTGCTCCTTCGGCTTACTATTTTCCATCTTTTGCCAAAATAAAAGGTATGGAAGTCTTTAAGGGTGTCTTAACTACACCTTATGGCCCGAACACTATAGGTGGTGCTGTTAACTTGCTTACAACTCAGATTCCAAAGAAAAGCGAAGTAGGTCTGTTTGGTGAGGGCGGACAGGTCGTGCGATTTGGTGGTTACAGTGGCGTTCGTCTCAAAAAACAAGCCTATCTTATAGAGTATAATAGAAGCCAGGCAGAAGGTTTTAAGTCTTTACCGAGTAATGCAGACACAGGTTTTCAAAAAAATGATTTGATATTTAAATCTGAACATAGCTTAAATCCAATTGGAATAGCGAACAAGCATACATTAAAAACTAAGTTTTCATTTTCTGATGAAGATTCAAATGAAACGTATTTAGGTTTAAATGATTTAGATTTTAGTAAGGATCCATATCAAAGATATGCGGCAAGTGAGAACGACAAAATGCTATGGAAGCACAAGCAAGCATTGCTTGGTTATGAATTGGAGTTTTCTAAAAATACACAATTAAAAACTCAGGCTTATTATCACGAATTTGAAAGAAACTGGGCAAAGCTTGATAAATTTGTAGGTGGAAGTACATTTGCATCTGTATTAGGATCTGGTTTAGATCCTGCTCAGAGTCATTTGTTGGAAGTTTTGAGAGGATCAGAAGACTCTAATTTGGGGGATAATTCAGATCAGCTAAAGTACAAATATAACAATAGAAAATACCATAGCTATGGTGTGCAAACCAATCTAAGTCATTTTTTAGAAACAGGTGCTGTTTATCATAAGCTAAACTTAGGGATTCGTTATCATGAAGATGATATTATAAAGAACCAGAGTTCTGACCATTTATCTATGCAAAGTGGAAATCTAGAAACAGTCCAGTCAGGTATTGTTAGCTCTAGTGATAATGATGAAATGAGTTCTCAGGCGCTTAGCTTTTCATTGTCTGATGATATTCAATTAAGCTCAAAATGGAACCTATATATAGCTTCCAGGTATGAAGTTGTTCAGATGGAAAAAGTCAGGCCATCGGATTTGTCACAAAATAAAAAAAGTTCATTTGAGTATTTTGTTCCAGGTGCCAGCTTACAGTACAGCTTTGCAAAAAACTCACAAGCCTTCTTGGGGGTTAATAGGGGTTTGAATGTTGTTGCTCCAGGGCAAGACGAGAGTATTAAGCCTGAAGAAAGTTTGAACTATGAATTAGGGGTAAAGAGTTTTTC
>CALGNA010000088.1 GCA_937958795.1 uncultured Bdellovibrionales bacterium
TTATTGTGAAGTTTGGGTTATTTCATATAAAAACCGAGTGTAAAAAAGTTACTTTTATAGTGATAGCTTTGTTGTTAATGTAAGATAAGTTGATTTGGTTTGATGTGAGATAAAAAGGATCTTTAATTTTATGAGTGCAATTTTCTCAAGAATATTAATAGCTATGTTTGTTTTGGTTGGTACTCAGTATTCCTTTGGGTCAAAGGATCCAGAAGCGGTTCAGAGTCTCTTTGACCCTTGTTATAAACTTCCAAAGCTAGAGCTTTTAAAGGCAAAAAAGCTCGGAGATAAGCTAAGAAGTTATAAAGACATTCCTTTAAGACAAACTTCAAATTTGGATACTTCGTTTGTTAAAACAACTTGTTCTAAAGTCTTAGGTAGTGATGAATCCAAAGGAAAAATTACAGTAACAGGCAAAGATATTCTCTTAAAGTTTTATAAGGACCAAAAATTTTTGGGTTCTCAAGAAATTAAGGCAGGCAAGTATTTTGAAAAAGATGATCAAGGCAAGCCTTTAAGTTCTGGAGATATTCCTAAGGGTGCTTTTCCTTTTTTGGATTTCTTTTCTCCTCAATATTTATTTAGAAATTTCCATAATTTTGATTGGATTTTTTCTCATTCTGGTTCTTTGTATTTGTATGTATTTGAACTTAAAGAAGCGAAAACTCCATTTAATCATTTTATTCTTAAAGTGAATGATAAAAACCTTAAGCTTGAATCTCTATATTATAAAGATAAGCTTAAGAATGAAATAAATTGGAATTTAAGATAGAACTCACTACTTTAGTGAATTAAACTATTGAACAAAGTTATAAAGTGATGGGTAGTTTCTGCCTATCCCATCAGAGTCCATGCCATAGCCGACTACAAACCGATCATCTATAGTAAAGGCAGAGTAATCAGGAGTTATTGGCAACTCTCTTCTTGAAGGTTTATCTATGAGGCACGCAATTTTTACAGCTTTAGGGTTTTGAAGTAAAAGCCTTTGTTTAATAAAAGATAATTTTCTTCCAGCATCTATGATCTCTTCAAGTATGATAACGGTTTTATTAAAAATATTGAGCTCAATGTCTTTAATAATCTGTTGTGTATTATCAATGGTTTGAACTCTGATAAAATCAACTTTTACAGGCCAATGTGCTTCAAATTCTCTAATAAAATCAGAAGCAAAAATAAAAGAGCCTTTGAGTGGGCAGACAAATATAATTTCTTCACTGATATCTTTTTTTACTTCTTGGGCTAACTCATGGATTGCTTTTTGAATTTTTTCTTGTGTAAGATAGGGGCGCATTTCATTTTTAAGCATTTAGGTTAAGCTCCTTTTGTTGTTGAGATAATTTTTTTTGATTGATAATAGCTTCATCGACATCACAAAGTAATTGAAAAGCCTCTGTGTGGTGAGGATCAAGGTTTAAGGCAATATCTAGTAAGTTTTCTGCTTCTTCTAGTTGGTCTAGTTGAAAGTGTAATTTAGCTGTTTGGAAGAGGATCTGCACGGATTCTGGCTGATTTTTAAGTAAAATTTTAGCTTCTGAAAGTGCATCACTAAATTGCTCAAGTTTTATAAGGCAAGAAACTATTTGTGTAGATATAGAGCTTTTACTCTGATCGGGTACTAGGTTTTTTATTTTCTTTAAATGATAGAGACAGTCCTCATATTCATGTAAGCTCTTGTAGAGTTCAAATAATTTATTGTGATGTTCAACAAGCTGATGAGTGAGCTGCTGGTTTTCTGGCTTTTCAAGTTGTAGTTTTTTATGAGCTTTATCAAAAACTTCAGAGCCTTTTTCGTAATTTCCAAAGTCGTTTAAAATAATGCTTAAGCCAATACTACTTTCAATATGGTCCGGATCTAATTTAAGTGCTTTTTTAAAAGCTTTGAGTGCTTTCTGGAACAAGCCTTTTTCATAAGAGATAGCACCAAGTAGATGAAAAGAGTTTGCTGTTGGAGTTTTTAGAATAATTTGATTTAAAATATTTTCAGCTTGGTCGTATTTACCAGTATCAAAATAATCTAGAGCTACTTCAAAGAGTTCTTCTTTTAGGGGTTTTTGAAAAAGAGAGTCAGTGGAGCTCATAAAAGAAAACCATTAGGGAGTTTGGGGTTTTAGAGTTCGAAGAAGCTTTTCATAATTTTGAGTTGGAATGTTGAGTTCTTTTGCAGACTCTATAGCTACGGGTAGTGCAGAGATAATATAGGTAGATTTGGGAAACCGGGTCATTAAAAAATTAAATCGTCCTAAGGCACTAGAGTAATCTTTGGTTTTGAAATAGTGATGTCCTATTAAGTACTCATGTTCCGCTAGTAGGTTCTGGATATGATTTACATTTTTTTGTACGTCAGCTTTATATTTAGATTGAGGTTTTTCATTTAACAGGTTTTGCCACGCTCTAAGTGCTGATTGAGAGTCTGATAGGTCTCTATCTGCAGTTTTAGGTAGCATTTTGAAGTAAGAAAGTCCGTGGTAATACAAGGAATCCTCATATTTTGGATGTGAAGCGTTTAGTTTAGAGAATAAATCAAAAGACAGAGCGGCTTGGCCAAAGCTCTGAGCATTGAAGTGAGCCTGTGCAATGTAATAATCGGCTTCAATAGCTTCTGGTTCTTGAGGAAACCTGCCCTTTACTTTTTCGAACAAAAGAATAGCTTCGTCGTTGCGATGATTCTTAAGTAATTTAAGGCCCCTATTAAAGGTTTTAGTAACCAAAGGCTCAGAGTTTGTGTCTGCATTTGCAACGCATAGCATAAAAAAGAAAGGGAAAAAGCAAAGAATTCGACTCATGGACCTAAATTAGGGGTTTGGAAGATGAGAGTCAAACTCGGATTGCTTGTAGACAAGTGGGCCAGAAATAAGAAAGAGGTTTTTAGACTGAACCCAAGCTGGTGGGCTATTAGCTGGATCAATCAAAAACCAATCTGGCTCTATGTGCTTAACAACTTTCATAATTTCAGGAGGATTGATTCGATTCATAGGCAATATAGGACTAGAATCATCTGGCGCAGAATAGAGGAGAGACCTAGAGTTGAGTAAGACTCCGTATGAGAGCTGATCTAAAGCCAATGAAAGACTCGCAATAATAAGAAAAAAAACAGAAACACCAAATAGAGATTTAGCTCTATTTTTCTTTAAAATGAGAAAAATAACTGCGCACACAAGTAAAACTATAGAAAACAAGAACAAGCTTAAAGAAGAGAGAAACTTAGATAAAGTAAAAAAACTTGGTTTTGATATGACTTGATT
>CALGNA010000089.1 GCA_937958795.1 uncultured Bdellovibrionales bacterium
AGTGCAAAGTAAATCGCTACCAAGAAAATACCAGCAGCAGAAAAAGTAGATACGTTTAATGCTAAAGCAGGGTTTAATTTCTTAAAGACATTCATCCCTAAAATACCAATAACAGAAGCAACCAAACCAATAACTGAAGAAGCCAAAGGTAAGCCCATAAGAGCTAACCTAGACGCATCCGTAGGGCCTGCCATTAGGCTTGCAACTCCATCAACAGATAAGGTTGCGGCAATGGCAAGAGCCGCTACCATGGCACCTACGTAAGATTCAAAAATATCAGCACCCATACCTGCAACATCACCAACATTATCACCAACGTTATCAGCAATAACACCAGGGTTACGAGGATCATCTTCCGGAATACCTGCCTCTACTTTACCAACAAGGTCAGCACCAACATCAGCTGCTTTTGTAAAAATACCACCACCAACACGTGCAAAAAGAGCAATGGATGAAGCACCCATAGAGAAACCAGAAAGAACACCAGTCGTGTCAGGATCTTGACCATACATAAAGTAAAAAATACCTAAACCCAGTAGCCCTAAACTCGCTACTGACATCCCCATAACAGCTCCACCTTGGAACGCAGTCAAAAGAGCCGGGCCTTCACCCTTATCTTTAGCTGCTGCTGCTGTACGGACATTTGCTTTAGTCGCAGCTTTCATGCCAATAAAACCAGCTAAACCAGAACAAAGAGCACCAAAAACAAAGGCTCCCGCAGTTGGCACACCAAGCTTCCAAGCTAATAGCGCAGCTACTACTGCAACAAATACGGCCAACCTAGAGTACTCAGCCTTTAAAAAGCTCATAGCACCTGCGTGAATTTCATTGCCAATCTCGGCCATTTTGTCAGTCCCAACAGGCTTTTTAATTAAAGCTGCATAGGTTACCAACGCAAAAATCAAACCTAGGCCACCAGCAACTGGAGCCACTAAACCCATCTCCCACATCATTCTGGATCTCCTTAAATATAATGTATTATTCGATATTCTTGACTGCACTTATCTTCTGTGAGTTGTCAATAAGACGCAACAACTAACTTCTAATTGAAGGCAAAAATATGAGCTATGAGTTTTATAAAATTGTACATCTTATCGGGATTTTTCTATTACTATTTACAACAGGCGGCCTCGTAATTGGAATTCACAATAAGGGCGATAAGAACTTTCCTGCTTACAAAAAACTTGCCGCTGGGCAAGGAATTAGCCTTCTCTTGCTTCTTATTGCTGGTTTTGGGCTTATGGCAAGACTGAATCTATCACCACTTCCACTTTGGGTTATTCTAAAGCTTGTCATTTGGCTGTTATTTGCCTTCTCTCTTACTTTACTAAAAAAGAACCCAAAAAACCTTTTACCAACTATTGGGCTTATTAGTTTCTTAGCACTGAGCGCAATCCTATTGGCTATTTTAAAGCCCTTTTAAATTCATTTTTAAATTCATTTTTAAATTCATTTTTAAATTCATTCAATATAATCATAAAACGACCTAGCAGAGCTTCTCTGCTAGGTGCATCTGCTTTTCCATAGGAACCTTAGATCTTACTTTAGCTATCAGAGCTTTATCTAAGACAACTCTACAAGTTTTAGCATCTTGACCCTCAAGGTTTTCTAAAACAACACCCCACGGGTCGATTGCCATAGAATGCCCGTAGCTCTTGCGCACCACACTCTTTGAAATCTTATGAGCCCCGACCTGACCAACACCTAAGACATAGCTTTGATTTTCAATAGCCCTTGCCTTTAATAAGGTCTTCCAATGAGCACGACCCGTTAACTGAAAAAAAGCGGATGGAACAAGAAAAGCATCAACGCCTAACACAGCTTGTTTCCAAAACAGCTGACTGAACCTAAGATCAAAACAGATAGATTGCCCAAAAGACCACTGTCCAATCTTAAAAGGCTTTGGCCAACTTTGCCCAGATATCATGGAGTCTGATTCACAAACTCTCAATTTCGGAGTTTCTAATTCAAATAAAAAAAGTTTTTTATATAAAATATCTATACCTGCCGAAGACACTAAAACCGAGGCATTAAATGGTTTTAACTCCGAACACTGCAAAACAACTGAACCCATGTGTAAAACTGTATTGTGTCGACTACATAGGCCGACTAAGGCATCCCAGCCTTTCCAACCCTGAGTCACTGTTTGAGCAGGAAAAGCCTGTGCTCCAATAGAAAGAGATGCCTCTGGCAAAACGATTAAATCCGCATGGCCTTTCTGAAGATCACTCTCAAGAGTCTCTATTAGCCAATTCAAATTTTCATTTAAATCAACTGAAGAACACATTTGCACCATTAAGATCTTCAAGTGTTCAGATTCAAACCCAGGCGGTAAAATTTTTGGCAATCGGCTTAATGACATAAAAAAACCCCCTACTGAATAGTAAGAGGTTATTACGCTTAAAGCTTAAAAACAAAGCTCTACTGACTAAACAAGCTTAACGTTTGAGTAATGAATAGGGCCTTCCTGCTTGGTTATGCCCTTTTCTTTATCAAAATGTGTCTGCATATTTACACCCTGAACTTTTAAGATCATTTTTGCAGGGTTAACAAATATAACGTCGCCTTTTGTACCTTTTGAAGCACCAGCTATCACCTGAACTTTAGAACCTTTTTTGATTTTTAATTTCATGATGCAGCCTCCTGATTTTTAACTGTAGCTTGTTTTGCAGGTTTTGGTCTGACTTTTCTATTTAATTTGTGCCAAACTTTTTGAGCTCTTTTAGACAATATAGTTTCATCTTGCCATAACATATAGCGGTCAAAACCGCCTTTGTGCTCAATAGTTCTGATAGTACTTGTTGCAACTTTAAAAGAAAACTTCTCATTTAAGGCTTTAGATATAAAGGTCTTATTCTGAATATTTGGATAAGCTCTAGACTTATTCTTAATATTGGAATGACTCACAATATTTTTGGACACAGGGCCCTTTCCTGATAATTCACATTTTGGCATCTCATTGCTCCTTCTTGTCCATAGCACCTACATATTTAACCTTTTCTAACCCTAATAGAACCAAAGTCACGTAAAAAGTGATCTAAATGCTCATAAATTATTGATAAAAAAGTCCCATATGAGACAAATATCGAACAGAGGCTCTGTCCTACGTGAATTCAATATAAAAATCAAACCCTTTTTGACAAGGCTTAGATCTTATGGCAACCCAAGACCTTGGATATGAAGCTAGAGATATGGCTCTTAGAAATATAGCCTAGACACGAGGAA
>CALGNA010000090.1 GCA_937958795.1 uncultured Bdellovibrionales bacterium
ATCTTTAATCACGTCTACTTAAGCTTAAAAAACCCAGAAGTTATTGATGGGAGAGGACAACTTAAACTCGAAATTACAGACGTATTTTCAGATCCCAGTATGGACCCTTCAATTACTTTACCTAAAATTGGGGACACACTTATTTACAAAGAGGCGCTGACAACGGGTGACCCTAGAATTACAATTTACCAAACCGAAGCCCAATACTACAATCGTACCCCTGGACAGGGCGGAGGAGTAGGCAGGCCAGGCAAGCCACATGTCAGGATCAAAGACCCTAATGCACTCGCCAGACAACCCGGCGCTGAGTGGATCGGTCGCTTTGCTTATGTCTACCAACAATCTCATCAAGCACAGGCAGCTGTTGCTCAAGCATCAGTAGAACATACTGAGTTTTTTCATATACCTTGCACAAGTCCTCTTTTAATTAAAACAGTTGATGGTAACAAAATTGCCGAAGGCTCCGTCTTTGAACATGTAGAAGGCCAAACTGAGTCTTACGATTATAGTCATATTGATAATCTGATTTTTAATACAACTCCCCTCAAAACAAGTTTATCCTGTGGTTTTTCTGAGCTCAGTTCTGATTTACAATCAACTTTAAGGAGCTATCCAAAAATTGAGTTTGATGACGTAAATGCATACTTTGATGAAGCAGATAATATGTACGAAGGCCTTAGTCATTTACCTAAAACCGTAAACCTTGGATTTATTGAAGCGCCACAATATGTTTACAACCTTCTTAAATATAAGAACGAATCTATTCAAAGAACAGAATTTGATAGTCTTGCTGAAGAATTTTCTAACTCTCCTGAATACCAATATTTTTACAATTTAAACTTTAACAAGGTAAATATGAATGATGGACAAACATGGTCAAAAGATAATAACTTACAGATTTTATTTGGCTTAACACAAGCTAAGAATTTTTATATGACGCTTCAAAAAGATGTTACAAAAAACACCTATAACATCCAAATACAAGGTTATAATTTTATAACAGATCTTAAAAATCTTCCGCAAAATATCACTCAAAATGTTAGTTATTTTGTAGATAGCTCTAAGTACAGCAACTCTTATACTGAAAATTTAGATGTGGAAATTAAAAATGATGTTGGATACACTACGTCTTTGAATAAAGACGATATTTTCTGGAAAATAGGATATGTCCTATCAAATGCAAGAATCGAGGCAACTCCAAATGCTGCCATTAAAAAAGACTGGCAATATACTTTTAGTGAAGATAAAAAATACATCGATTTTACATGCAAAACGACCGTGACTCCTAGGTAACTAGACATCTTTGGTTATTTTATAATTTAATGACTCTATTTATTTTAAAGCGAAACTGTGTAAAACAGTTTAGCTTTTTTGATTCTTCAAGACTCATACCTCTAGTTCATGAGTAAACCTGTAAAAGTCAGATCTCTTAAGAAGCCTTACTTCTTTGAAGCTGCTTTTCTCTTTGAATGGCTTCCAGCAAGTGGAGCTCTCTGAAAATACTCAGCTAAATCAGCAGCTATGTACATAGCTTCCTTAACATCAGGTCGTTCAAGATATTTTTTGTCTTTTTCTTCTTGAGTTAGAGTATAGACCTTTTCTTCTTCCTCTTTTTTCTTATCTTTTTTGTCATCTTCTTTTTTAAATAGGTCAGCAATTTTAACAATTTTGCCTTTTTCTTTGGCTTTTTTAAGCTCATCTAAAATCTCATTAAATTTTTCATCCTTAGAAACCCTAAGCGCAGACTTAGACTTTAAATGACCTATAGCTTCCTTATCTACAACTCTCCATGACTCATTCCCAGTTAAAACATAAGCCTGTTCAGAGGTAAAAGAAGGGATCGTCTTAGGAGGTAAAGAGTAATCAAGAGTCTTTTCACCAATATCTTCATTTGCAAAAACACTAGGAAAAACGATATCTCCGTCTACACCCTTATGTTGTGTCGATTTACCACCTGGAATAAAGAACATACCTACAGTTACTTTTATGGCTCCTAAACCTCGTGGAAGTTCAGAAACAGACTGCACGCTTCCTTTACCAAAAGTATGGTCCCCACCAACTACTACACAACGACCATAATCCTGTAATGTTCCAGCAACAATTTCAGATGCCGAAGCACTAATTCGACTTGTTAAAACAACACATGGACCGTTAAAGTCCACAGCTCCATCTCTATCAGCAAGAGTGATCATAGAAGAACGTGAATCTCGTGAAGACTGCTTAACAACGTTTCCTTTTTTAAAGAATAAGCCGGCTCCGTTAACAGCATCTGGGAGACTTCCGCCACCGTTATTTGATAAATCTAACACTAAGGCATCTACTTTATTCTTTTTTGCTTCCGCCAAAAGAACCTTCATATCGTTAGCACTTGATCGTCCACCCCTTCTTGAATCTGCATAAAAAGACGGAAGATTTAACAAACCAATTTTATAATTTTTATTTTCTATTTTTTGATTATGATATGTTAAGCGAGCTGCTTGATCTTCTAACTTAATCGTATCTCTTACTAAAGAGACTTTAAATTTAATTGTAGATCCTTTTTCTTTTCGCAAAATAGACAAAACAACAGTCGTTCCTTTTTTACCTCTAATCTTATTTACAACATCTTTAAGGTCCCAGTCCATAACAGGCTCAAACTTTCCATTTGCTCCCTGAGCAACTGCAACAATCTTATCCTTTGGTTTAATTTTACCCGAACGTCCAGCTGCTCCACCTGGTATTAGCTGCTCAACAATGGTTAAACCATCTTTCCAGCTTAAAGAAGCTCCAATACCTTCTAGACTCAGCCTCATAGAGATATTAAAGTCAGCAAAGCTTTCAGGGGAGAAAAAAGTAGAGTGAGGATCTAAGCCTCCAGAAAACGCATTTAAATAATCTGCAAATACTGTTGTTTGCTTAATTTCTTTTACTTTTTTTATAGATCTCTCATGGTTTTTAATAACAAGTTTTTTAGCTTCAGCAAGTGTATGGTCTGTTGTTACATAGTTTGCTATTTGGAAATGCAAATACTTAGAGTATAATGCCTGTAATTGCTTTTCATTTTTAGAGAACTTTCTTTTTTTAGAATCTAGATCCAAAACAACAGACTTATCTAACTTAAAGTTAGGACCTAAATATTTTTTAACAAAATCTGTCTTTTGTTGAACTCGCATCACATACAAATCATGAGCTTTAATTAATGATGAACAATCATCGACTAATAGCTTTTGAAAAATACCCTTCATACTTTTTTTAATTTTTTTGATATCACCTTCTAAAAGAGTTAACTTAGAAGAATCTAATTTATCTATGTAATTGCCTATCACTCTGGCCTCTAAGTTTTTATCAGCTTTTTTCTGTAGAATATGCTGATTTAAAAACCCCTGTTGTATCGTTGGCAAATGCCTACATTTTAACTCTGCAATCTTTTGTGAAAAAGCTTGAGAACATACTAGAAACGAAACAACAAAAATTAAGATACTTTTCATGGTGATCCTTTTAAAACGTCTTAAAAACTATCGGTAAATTCGCACTACCAGTGTAGCACGAAATAAGAATAGATTTAAAACCAGCCTTTAGGATGACTGGGTGTTTAGCTTTTTTTCGTCACTTTTTTAGCTTTTTTAGTTGCTTTCTTCTTTGTGACCTTCTTTTTAGTAGCCTTTTTAGTCGTCTTTTTCTTAGCCTTAGCTTTTACGTCACTCATTTTTGGTGCCAAAAGCTCTACTGCAAACTCCAACTCGACTTTAGGCGGCTCCATACCTTCGGGCAGGGAAACATTAACCTTTCCACACTTAATGTAAGGTCCATACTTACCATTTAAAACCTGAATTTCATCTTCAGTAACAGGATGAGGCCCTAAGACTTTTAATGGAGCAGCTCTTCCCCTACCTTTTTTAGGCTGAGCAAGTAAATGCATAGCATCTTCAAAATTCACATCAAATAAAACCTTATCCTTAGGAACAGATCTAAAGTCCCCGTCACAAACGACAAATGGCCCAAAACGACCAATCCCAACAGAAACAGGTTTTTGTATATCGGGGTGAGTTCCTAAGGCCTTAGGAAGGCTCAGCAAAAATAAAGCCTGAGGCAGTGTTACATCTTCTAACTCTAAGCCAACTGGCAATGAAGTTCTCTTAGGTTTTAAATCTTCCCCAGCACTTTCACCTAACTGTACATAAGGCCCATAACGACCTGTTAAAACATAAACGGGTTTCCCTGAGTCCGGATCTTGCCCTATAGCATCTGTACCATTTATTTTAGCATCAATCCATTTTTCAATATCTTCAGCTTTAACATCAGCAGGTAGGTTGGCCTCTGGAATTGAAGCACACAGCTCTTTACCTGGTTCCTCTGATGAATCTTTACAGACATAAGCACCATATCGCCCAACTCTAAAGGAGTATTTTTCCAATTCTTTTAATTCAATACACCTAGATTCAGCAGCATCAATCTCTGATTCTTTTTTCTCAACAGCTTGTTGTAATCCAGAATCACCCAAATAAACTGACTTTAAGTATGAGAGATAATCTAAATCTCCACTTGCGATCTCATCTAAGCTAGATTCCATCTGCGAAGTGAAACTAAGATCCACATAATCACTCAAGTGATTATTAAGTAACTTAGAAACAACCAGTGCAGTAAAAGTCGGCGCCATGGCATTTCCAACTTTTTTCACATATCCACGACTCTGAACAGTACTAATAATACTTGCGTAGGTTGACGGTCTACCAACGCCCTCTTTTTCCAACTTTTGAACTAAGCTTGCCTCAGTGTATCGAGCCGGTGGTTTTGTTTCATGCTCAGTCACTTTAATTCCATCACAATCTACAATATCTCCAACTTTTAACTCTGGAAGATGCACTTCTCGATTGCCTAAAGCAGTACTAGGATCATCAGAACCTTCGACATAAGCTTTAAAAAATCCCGGAAAGGTTATAACCATACCAGAAGCAGAGAAAAGACCTGCTCCTGACTGCATTTTTACCGATACATGATTTTGTTCTGCATTAACCATCTGACTCGCAACAGTTCTTTTCCAAATCAGTTCATATAATTTTAATTGAGGGCCCTTTAGCTTCATATCTTGAGGCCTGACAAATTCAGTTCCAGCAGGTCGAATAGCTTCATGAGCCTCTTGAGCACCTTTTACTTTTTTCTTAGAATAGTCTCTTGGGGCATCTGGAAGGTAATCTTTTCCATATAGTTCAAGCACACATGACCTAGCAGCTTCAATGGCTTGGCTTGATAAATGTGTAGAATCCGTTCTCATATAAGTGATATGCCCTTGCTCATAAAGTTTTTGAGCAACTTGCATTGTATCTCTAGAGGACAAGCCTAATTTTCTATTCGCTTCCTGCTGTAATGTCGATGTAATAAATGGTGCGGCAGGTTTGCGGCTCATTGGTTTTTCTTCTACAGAAACAACTTTAAACGGCCCCGGTTTTAACTCCGTGGATAGACTCTTTGCTTTTTCTAAATTCAGATGAACATAGTTTTGTGCCTTCTCTTTTAAGAGGCCTGTTTCATCTCCAAAATCTTTTCCAATTGCTATTCTGTTTTCATTATACTCAACAAGCTTTGAATCAAAGGCTTGGCCTTTTTGCTTTAACTGAGCCAGAAGGCCACAATACTGGGCTTTTTTAAATCTTATTCTCTCATGTTCTTTTTCACTTATTAATTTAACAGCAACAGACTGAACACGGCCTGCTGATAAACCATAAGCTACTTTTTTCCACAATAAGGGCGAAATGGTATAACCAACTAAACGATCTAAGATTCTACGCGCTTCCTGCGCACGAACCATATTGTCATCTATATCTCTAAATTGAGTTAAAGCTTCGTGAATAGCTTTTTTAGTAATCTCATGAAAGACCATTCTCTTAGTCGGAACCTTAGGCTTTAATACCTGAGTTAGATGCCAACTGATACTTTCCCCTTCTCTGTCTTCATCGGTTGCGAGAATCAATTCATCTGCATTCTTTAAGTAAGATTTTAATTCAGAGACTATTTTAGTTTTTTTCTTAGGGACACAGTAAATAGGATCAAAATCCTTATCAACATTAACTCCTAATCGCGACCAAGATTCTTTTTTATATTTCTCAGGTATATCTTTTGCCGATTGGGGCAAATCTCGAACATGACCCATACAAGATTCAACAATATAATTTTTTGGTAAAAACTTACGTATCGTTCTTGCCTTAGTGGGGGACTCAACTATCACTAATATTGTCTTATTTGTTTCAATGCTATTTTTATCTAAAGACATTTTTCAGAATCTCCTATTCTCAGAAGTGTATTAAAGGATTCTTCTTCAAGAAAGAAAGGCAAAGCCAAAGCCAAGCCTAGGTCTGGTAGTTTATTTAATTTGTTTTCTTATCTTGCTTTGGTGCTTCTACAGCACTAAGCGCAGCAAATGGGTTGTTAAACGGAGTCGCTGGTTTTCTATAAGGTCTTCCCTGGTTAGATCTGTTCTTATTAGGGCTGTTCCTGTTAGAGTTAGCCTGGTTTCTGTTGCCTGATCTAGAGGACCCTTCTTTAGAACTATTTTTAGAAAAAGCTCTCTTATCTTTACCAGGTCTGTTTTGATTTTTAGAATCAAAACTTTTTCGACCTTCAGAACGCTGTGGTCTTTTATCTGAAGATCTTTCTCCGGAAGTTTCAGCTTTTACTTTAGAAAGAGACAACTGGTTTTTGTTTAAATCAACTGCAATAACTTTTACGCGTATCCAATCGTTTAGTTTTACAGCCCGTCTTGGGTCTGGCGTGTACTCATTAGACAGTTCAGACAAATGCACTAAACCTTCTTGACCAACACCTATATCTACAAAAACTCCATAAGAAGCCATTTTAACAACAAGACCAGGATAGTTCCAACCAACTTTTAAATCTGTTAATGTCGAAACTTCGGGGCTGAAATTAAAAACACGATAAGGACGACGGACATCTTTTCCAAAAGATTTTAACTCACGAGATACAAGCTCTATCTCATGATCTTTAAAAAATGCTTTTAATTCTGAAGCCTTTTGAAAAGCCTTTAAGTCATCCAAAGACATAGCGTCCATCTGCAAATCTTTGTCTTTAAAGAAATCTTGCAAAGGGGCTTGAAAAGATAACGGCAGTTTTGTTTGATCAAAAGCCTTTGGAGCCTTTTTAATTTTACAAAATCTAGAAAACGCAATAGCAGTCTCTTTAGATATTCCAGATATATTATTTAACTGTCTTTTTTCAACAAAAGGAGTCTTATCTCTTTCTTGTTTAAAAGCCTCAAGCAGTTCACTATCTAAAAATTCAAGCCCTTTAATAAAATGAAGGCTGTCTTTTTGTATATCTATTCCAACAAGTGCAATCGCTTTTTGAAGCTCTTTATTTAATTCAAACTCTAACTGCTCTTTATTAATAAGCTTTGGAACTTCTACTAATGAAGATAAAGGAATCTTAGACAATTCATGAAGTGGGCTTTGAACCCTTCTAGCAAGGCTTATAACCCTTCTTTCGTGGGGCTTTAAATCAGAAAGCTCTTCATCAGCTAACTCACTTGCGGCATACAACGAAAGCCCTCTTCCATCGACCATAACTATTGGAATACTTTGCTTCATTTCTGCTAGACATTTTCTTATTAAGGTCTCAATTGGTCTTGACCCCTTATCTAGACCTATCCCAATGGCCCCAACCTCTAAGTTTTCAAAAACAGTCTTTAAAATATCACAAACCGTTTTAATTTTTTCTTCTTCTGACAAACCACTGTCTAATGGATCAGGCAATAGAGTATAGGATATAACTTCGCCTGCATCATTTATGAGGCCCAATAAACTTGGACCCTTTTCTCTTGGATCAATTGCTAAGACAGCCTTTTGCCCTAGACTAGGTGACATTAACAAAGAGAAAACATCTTCCTTTATTTGGTACATACTGTGTTTTGAAGCTCTTTCTATTAAGCGATCAAAAACTTCATGTACGACAGATGCATAAACGTGAATATCCAGAGCCTTAGTAGCACTTGTCTTTAAAAAAACCTGAAATTCTTTAGGTTTAGACTCACAAAAAACATTTTCAAATTTTTTACGAATGTCATCTAATTCTGACTTAATAAAAACCTTAACTCGACTCTCTTCCCATGCTTTTTTTAAAGATGGAAATCGACTCATATTTTTTTCAACTAACAAGGACTTAACTGTATCTTTATAGCTTAAAAAATTTTGCTGTTTAGCATCTGTTTCTACAAAACGGTCCCCTTTTTCTACCTTTAAAAGACCTGTCTCTAATACACAGTCTAATGTCTCTTTACGTAAACTTTGATGTTGAACAAGAACTTGCTCAACTACAATATCTTGAACACCTTTCAAAACAGCTTCATAGGTTACAAAGCCAAGACTTGGGTTAAGGTATTTTTTAGCCTCCACTTCTGCACTTTCAAAATCTTCTGGTAATGCTTTCTCACCTAAAACAACCTCAGCCAACGGCATAAGACCAGCTTCTCTGGCCAGTGCACCTTTCGTTTTTCTTTTTCTTTTCAACGGACGAGCTAAATCATCAAATTGTGCAATACTTGAACATGCCAATAACTGCTCCTGCAAATCAGCACCTAACTGTTCTCGTTTTTCTAAGTCTTCAATTAATTTTGATCTTTTATGTTCTAATTTTTTCCACTCATGATAACCACTGTGCCAAATATCTGATTTTCTTAAGCTCCAGGTTTTTTTATGGTTGTATTCAGTGAAATGTACATCAAGCCAATGTCGCTCTTGATGCAATTGCTCTAAAAAATGAACTTCGTCTTCAGATAGTTCTTTTTTTAAAGATGAAAAAAAATTAAGTAATCGAGAGAAAGGTTTTTTTAAATCTGACATAGCAAACTCTACTGTTTTTAATAATGTGAATTAAATTATAAGAATGGATTATAAATACTTTTTTTATTATTTGTGCCTATACATAACTAAACCATGAGTCGGATCATACGGCGACACACCTACTGTTACTTTATCACCAACTACGACTCTGATATTATAGCGTCGCATTTTACCGCAAAGCTTAGCTCTGATTTCTACTCCATTTTCAAGCTTTACCTTATAGAGGCCACCAGCACCAGCATCGACTATACTACCTTCAATTTGAACTAAATCGTCTTTTGCCATTATATCCTGCTATCCTCTGTTATAGTTACAAACAAGTGTTTTAATTCCAGCTTCAAACAATACCTCGATGCGATTATCCTGTGAAGATAAAACAAAACCCCAACCTAGTATAGAATGCTCAATGCCTGTATTAGCATCAAAATTTTGAGCCATGTTATACAAAGGAGAATTCTGAGCCTCTGGCATTTGTTCTAGCTTTTCCCACTTATCTTTTAATTCTGCAGCTTCTTCAATAGCTTCTTTTTCTTTTTTAGTAAGTCTTTTCTTTTTAACAGTTTTCTTTTTGGCTGCTTTTTTCTTAGTAGTACCCTCAGCTGCTTCAGCACCCTCTAGTACCTCATCGCCTTCCAGCACTTCTTCAACCTCTTCAGGGGCTACTTTTTTAGTTACCTTCTTAGTAGTGGTTTTCTTCTTTGTACTTGTTTTTTTCGTACTCTTCGTCTTCTTTGCCTCGGCCATGAATCCTCACTCACAATTATTGGGTCAAATACTTTAAGCCTAATTTGTCTTCCATAAAACCCTCTAAAACACTCGTTTATGCAGGGCTCTTAAGATTGGACTTGTCATTTGCCATTGGTCGTCATTAAAAAGATCTCTGCACCAAAAGTCAAAAGGATAATGTACATGTCTCAAACTCTTGAAAACTGGCTCCAATCCTTCTCTTCGCTCATTGAAGATACTCCATTAATGGACTCAAATACACCTAAGACCCTAATTACAGGCGTCTCAGCTCAAGAACACCCCCTCCCTCAAAGCCTTGTATTTGCTGAAAAAGCTGACAAACTTGATTTTAAAAAATTAAATAATTCTAATATTTTAGCACTTGTTACAAAAAAAATGACTCCAGATCTAGAAACTGCCAACTATAAGGTCATTATTTCACCTTCACCTAAGCTTCTTATGGCCAAAACTCTTGATGGTTATCTCAAGCCAACACGATACGAAGAAAGTTTTTTTAATCAAGAAAACAACATCCACCCTACGGCGTTTGTAGACTCAACGGCCAAAATTCACCCTAGCGTAAAGATTGGACCTTTTTGTTCAATAGGAGCTCAAGTTGAGATTCAACAAGGCTGCCTCATTGGGTCACATACTAACATTGGATTTCAATCTACTATTGGGGCTCACTCTGTTCTCATTTCTCATGTTCAAATTGGATCCAAGTCTCAACTTGGAAAACATAATTTAATCCAGAGTTTTGCAAACATCGGATCAGAAGGCTTTGGGTACGTACAAACCCAAGAAGGCACACATGAGCCCGTGAGACATCAAGGCGGCGTCATACTAGAAGACCATGTTCATATTGGGGGAGGCACACAAATCGACAGAGGAACTTTTGGGAATACTATTATTGGTGAACACACTAAAATTGATAACCTTTGCCATATTGCACATAACTGTAAAATAGGAAGAGGCTGTCTCTTAACGGCTGGCTTTATGATCGCTGGCTCTTCCACTGTTGGCCAATACTTTGTCTGTGGCGGGAAAACTTCTATCTCAGGACATGTTACTGTTGCAGACTTTGTGACTGTAGGTTCTCATGGTTCTATCACGGGTCACGTTAAAAAATCTGGGACCTATTTTGGAACGCCATTTATGCCCTACAGAGAAGGTTTAAAAAACTACACACTGACCCGAAATTTAGTTAAAATGAATGAGAAAATTAGAAATCTTCAAAATGAGCTTAAATCACTCAAACAGCCAAAGTAAAATACGCTAAGTATTTTATAAAGGATCCACATGAGACTTCACCTAACGACACCACTTTATTATGTAAACGCCAAACCCCACCTGGGTACGGCTTATGCCACTATTATTACTGATATTATCCATCGCT